>OMUP01000136.1 GCA_900314255.1 uncultured Lachnospiraceae bacterium
CTGGAAGTATCCTTATCCAATGTCATGAGCCGGGAAATGATCCTGAAGGAATATGTGGAGCAGATCCGTGATCAGTACGATTACATCCTGATTGACTGCATGCCGTCACTGGGCGTTATGACGATTAATGCATTGGTGGCGGCGGACCGTGTACTAATCCCCGTTCAGGCTGCGTATTTGCCGGTCAAAGGCCTACAGCAGCTGATCAAGACTGTGGCGGTTGTGAAGAAGCGTCTGAACAAGAAGCTTTCAATTGAAGGGATCCTCATCACCATGGTGGATTACCGTACGAATTACGCGAAGGACATCACAGAAATGCTCCGGGAAAGCTATGGAGATACAGTCGGAGTTATGGAGAGTTTTATTCCGTTTTCTGTGAAGGTGGCGGAGGCCAGTGCGGAAGGAAGCAGTATTTTCAGATATGCACCGAAGTGTAAGGCTGCAGAAAGCTTTGAGAGGCTGACGAAGGAGGTTCTGGGGAGATGAAGACAAGAGCGGGACAGAAAATCAGGCTGACCAGTGTGGAAGAACTGCTGGGTGTGGCAAATGAAGAATCGGCAATGGATCTGGAAATCGCGAAGATCCGTCCGTTTAAGGACCATCCTTTCAAGGTTCTGGATGATGAGAAAATGCAGGATTTGATGGAAAGCATCCAAATCAACGGTATCCTCTCTCCTGTTCTGGTCCGGCCGATCGGGAATGACACTTATGAAATGGTCTCCGGTCACCGCCGGATGCATGCTGCAATGATGTTGGATATGGATACCGTGCCGGCGATCATTCGGGAAATGACAGATGATGAAGCTGTGGTGAAGATGGTGGACGCGAATATCCAGCGGGAGGAGCTGCTTCCGAGTGAGAAAGCGTTTGCTTATAAGATGAAGTTAGAGGCTATGAGAAGAAGTGCGGGACGGCCGAAAAAAGACAGTATTCCTGTCTCAGAAAATTCCGCACAATTTGGGCGGAATTTAGAGGCAGCAGATATGGTAGGTGAACAGGTTGGTGAGAGCAGAATGCAAGTGCGCCGTTACATTCGCCTCACAGAACTCATCCCGGAACTTCTTGATTACGTTGATCAGAAACGCATTCAGTTCACGGTGGCAGTAGAAATCTCCTACATCGATCAGGAAGTCCAGAAGTGGCTGTATGAGTATATCAAGGATAACGGTGCAGTGAAACTGAACCAGATTTCTCTTCTCAGGACGCAGATGCAGACCGGTGCGATTACACAGGCAAAAATGATTACTCTCCTGAATGGTAGCCAGCCCGGCAAAGGGACTTCCTCCAAACTGACCTTTACGGAGAGGAAACTCCGGGAATACTTCCCCGCAACATATACAACCACAGAGATGCGGAACATTATTGAAGATCTATTGCAGGATTGGAAAGAACATCAGGAAATAGACATCCCGGAAGACGAGGAGGTGTAATGGTCGATGAAATTCAATTACTATTATGGCTCCCAGGCAGATCAGTTCAGCTTTATCCGGATCCCGAAGGTTATGCTGACGGAAGAATTGTTCTCTGGTCTTTCCATCCCTGCAAAGGTGCTGTATGGGGTACTTCTTGATCGCATGACGCTCTCTAGGAAAAATGCCTGGTTTGATGAAGACAACAGGGTCTTTATTATCTATCAGATAGGTGAGATCCAGGAAGATCTCGGTTTTTCGAAGAAAAAAGCGATGGATCTGCTGGCAGAATTGGAGAAATTCGGACTTCTGGAGAAGAAACGCCGTGGACATGGGTTGCCGAACATCCTGTATGTGAAGAGCTTCATGACTGGACTAGTAGATCGTAAATTAATTAGCTACACCAATGGGTGATCCAAAATCTTCCATCTTGTACTTCCAGTGGTATACGACCGGTGTCTCGTTTACCTCATCAAAATATTTGTAAATGCGGTCGATGAGTTCCTGCTTTGTTGAGACCCGGATACCTCGTAGCATTTGTCGTGTCATCTTACCAAAAAAGCCTTCGATCATATTGAGCCAGGATCCATGTTTTGGCGTAAAGATGAAGACAAATCTCCCCGGCATAGTTTCAAGATATTGCTTTACCTTTTTACTGGTATGCACTGTGTGATTATCCAAGATCACCTGGATGACATCCCCCTGAGGATACTTCTCATTGAGTATTTTCAGGAAATCCATGAAATCTTCACTTTTGTGCGTGTCTCTGACCAATGGGATTGCTTCTCCCGTAAGCAGGTCTATCGCAGCCAGAAGTGACACAGTGCCTAAGCGCTTATATTCGTAATCCCTCTTAACCGTGCCGTTCTTCGTCGTGGGCGGCAGATCAGGGGCTGTTGTAGCAATGGCCTGGATGCCAGGTTTTTCATCATAGGATACGGTATGGGTTTCCTGTTCACCAGCGGGTATGTACAGTTCCCCGTTGTCATCAAAGAGCATCTCTATCTGCTTATAAACCAGCAATACCTGATGCATCTTTGTATCGAAATCAGGATCCCTGTTCTCGCAATAATACTGTATCCGGAATGGTTTGATATCAGCTGCATCCAGAATGTTTTTTACACTTGTTTTGGTAAGCGTTGAGAGCCTTGTGTAACCGGCACTTTCAGCCGTCTTATTGATATGTGCCGTCAGTTTTGCATAGGTCCAGGTCTCAGCGGAATATCCGAACTCTACAGGCCTTTTACAAGCAATGTTGATGATCCAGGCTTTTTCGTCGTCTGTGATTTCTGCATGTCGGCCTCTGCCCGGCGCATCGTAGATAGCGTTTTCAATACCGCCTTGTTTGAACTTTCTCAGGCATAGAAGAACGCTGTTACGATTAAGATCAACCTTATCAGCAATCGTATCCACGGAATCACCATTCTCTTTAAGGAGAAGGATTCGTGCGCGGGTAACAACCTGGGCCTGAAGGGTACGTGTTCTGACAATAGATTCCAGGCGATCATGATCTTCGCTGGAAAGCACTAATGGTACTGACTTTGCCATCTCTGAATACCTCCATAAAATTGGATGTATTCAGTATAACTCATTGTAATTATTTGGCATAGTTATTTGATTTACAATCTACTAGGTACGCCATATGTCTGGGGCGGCTACGCACCGGGCGGATTTGACTGTTCGGGCTTTGTCAGCTGGGTGATCAACCACTGCGGGAACGGATGGGATTACGGGAGGCTGACCGCGGAAGGGATCCGGCAGGTCTGCGCCTATGTTTCACCGGAGGAAGCAAAGCCCGGGGACATCATCTTCTTTGAACGAACCTATGACACTGTCGGCGCAAGCCATGTCGGTATTTATGTCGGGGACGGGATGATGATCCACTGCGGCAAGCCGGTGCAGTACACAACGATCCACACGGACTACTGGAACAATCATTTCATGCAGTTCGGGCGTTTACCATAAGGAGGTGAGGGCAACGAGCCGGAGACTGAAAAAACTGATTGAAGATGAGGAAAAGACAATGGCCCG
>OMUP01000168.1 GCA_900314255.1 uncultured Lachnospiraceae bacterium
GGATATTCCCGATACGCACGGCCAGTATCGTCCAACCGGCAACCGTTTGCCGATGCTTGACGGACAGAACCGGTCCACCTTCTGCTTCTGCCGACGCTGACGGGTGTCTCAGCGTCGGCAGAAGCTGACGGCAATGTCTTACAGCCGCCGCAGGATCGCCGCATACTCATCGGCGGACAGCAGGTCGGGTTCATCGTCATCAAGCTCGATTTTGACGATCCAGCCTTCGCCGTACGGATCATTGTTGATGACACCCGGGTCGTCGGCGACATCCCGGTTGACGTAGCGGATGGTGCCCGCAACCGGGCAGACCAACGGTTCCACCGCTTTGGAGGATTCCAGTTCGACGATCTCATCGCCTGCTTCGACGCGGGTGCCCACTTCCGGCAGGTCGACGAACACGAGGTCGCCAAGCTGGTTGGCGGCGTATTCGGTGATGCCGATGGCAGCGGGTTCGACACTTTCGTCGACCCACACGTGTTCGTCGGAATAGTTCAGGTGGTCGGGAACCTCGAGGTTCGGGCGATCATCTTCTTGCTCGTTGTTGCTCATGATGCCAGCGTAACGCATGAAGCCAACAGCCGTGCCGACTGCGGCATATCCAGCAGTACCGTCATCGGATAGCAAAACGCCGACCGGTGTATCCGCCGCAATCCTGTAAGTCAGGACGCATCGGATGGCACCGGCCGGCGTGTTGACGGGTTAGTGGGCCGGTTCAGCGCACCGGTGAGGTCGGTTGGGCGCCGACTACCTGCACGAGCGTGCCTTCGGGGCAGTTGTCGTAAATCCACTTCGCGTCGGCCTCGTTCATGTTCACGCAGCCGTGTGAACCATGTCCGGTCGGATCGCCGGACGCGATGCCGGAAGCGTTCCAGTTGGCGGTGTGGAAGCCTTGACCGCCGTTGAAGTAGCTGATCCACTTCACGCCGGGTGTCAGGTACCGGGAACCGTCGTCGTTGCTGCCACGCATATCCTGGACTTTGTACTTCAGATAGATGAAATAGTTGCCGGGCGTGGTTTCATGCTTGCCGGTTTTGCCGGTGCACACGTTAAAGGTCTGAACCACTTGGTCGTTGTTGTATACGGTCGCCGTCTGCTTGGAGCGGTCGACGACGATCTTCCATGTAACTTTCTGCTGCTCTGTGTCGAATTTCGTCACATCACTGGCGACGGTCAACGTGGCGGAACGGTTGCCGCTCAACGCGCTGTACACCTGGTCGGCGACGGTGGCGGTGTCTTTGATCGCCACGCCGTTCACGCCTTTGGTTTTTGTCATGATGACATTGCCGGACGCATCCACCAGATCGACCTGATTGGTTTTGGTCTGGTTGAGATGCTGTCCAAGCTCGCCGGCCATATACTCGCTGATGGCCTGCTTGTTGTAAGACACTGCAATAGTGCCTTTTGCCGGGTCGGCGGTCGTGGTAGTCCATGAGGCGATGGTCGCCGCGGGGATTTTGTAGGTGGTCGCGTCACCATTGTTGACGGTGACGGTCAGGGCGAGCCCGGCGTTCGCCTGGTCTGCAGCCTGCGCGGCCGCGGCTTCGCTGATCGGCATGTCGGTCTGCGTGTAGCTGACGCTCGCGGTGCGGACGCTTCCCGGCTGGTCGATGGCCTGATCCACGGCTTTCGTCACGGTATCTATGACCGGGGTCTGCCCGCCGCGGCCGGCATTGACCACGAACTTTGAGGACGCGTCATCATATGAAATGGTGGAGGCGATGGCCTGCTGGTCGGGGGTAATCAGTTTGCCGGTCAGGTATTCACTCAAGGCGAGCTTATCCGTAGTGGCAGCAAGTTTGACGCTCTGCTTGGCGAACGGGTTGATGCGCATGAACGGGTTGGCGTTCTTGGCAGACACCAGTTCGGACACGGTCTGCTGCTCGTTCACGGTGACGCCCAAATCCTTCAGCGACGCGGTGACGGTGTTGCCCTGCTGGTCGGTGACAGTGATTTTTGTGGCGTTGACCGCCTGCTTGACGGTGTCGGCGAGTTGTGCACGGTTCTGTCCGGCGACGGATACGCCGGCGAAAGTGATGCCGGGGGCCGCCTTGTCTTGGTAATACCAGCGGGCGGTGAAGAATCCCGCGACCGCAGCGACCACGATTACGCCGAGAATGGACAGCAGCACAATCAGCCATACGCGCTTATGCGGCGGGCGTAACGCTTGAGCCATCTCCGCATCCGTATCAGCTGCACCGCCATCGGCGACGGCGTACAGCGGAATCTCCATACCGGAGAGCGTATCGTCGTTGGGTTCCATGCCGCCTATGCCCTTCCAGACATCCCCCGGGGCGTCAGGCTGTGCTGGAATACGGTCGGAATTCGCCATGCTTGGGCTTCCGGCGCCGTATCGTGGCACAAAACCGTCAGAAGTGTTCGTCACGTTGTTGCCTTCCTCTTTTTATTCCCGCCTGATTTTAGCCGCATCATATGACCATCGTGGCACTTCCACCCCCGTACGTGGTCGATATCACATTGCTGTCGGATTCGCCGAAATCGGGCACCGGCTCACAGTTCGTGACCGTACCATTCTTCGATCATGTATCGTGCGATGGCGGCTTTGACCGGGGGTGTGACGCGACCGGAGGCGAGTGCCTGCGTATATTCGTCGCGGGTGAACCATCGTGCGTCGCCGGTTTCTTCGCCATCCACGCGGATGTCCGTGCTTAAGGCGCGTGCCTTGAACGCGACCATGAGGGAGGCGGGGAATGGCCACGGCTGGGACCCCAAGTATCTGACTTCGCCCAGTTCGATGCCGGTTTCTTCTCGGGTTTCCCTGCGGCACGCGTGTTCGAGGTTTTCCCCGGCTTCGACGAATCCTGCGGATACCGAGTACATGGTCGTGGTTTGCCAGGCGTTGTTGTGTTGCAGCAGGAGCCGGTCTTGTGCGTCGACGACGGAAACGATGACGGCCGGTTCGATGCGCGGGAAGAGCAGACGGTGTCCGTCGTCCTCGTTGGTGCAGCGTTGGGCCCATCCGCCCATGGCGGCGGTGACTGGCGCACCGCAGGTCGGGCAGTGGCGTTGGCGCATATGCCAGACGCTGAGTGTCGCCGCAGTGGTGGCTTGTCCCGCTTCGCGTGATGAAGCGTGTGGCGCGAATCCGCGCAAATCCACCCAGTCGAACCGTTCCCGTGCTTGTTGCAGCAATGATGCGGCGGCGTGCGGGCGGCGGGAGGCTCCCGATCCGCTGGTGGTGCCGAACGCGTCGTCGGCGCCTTCGAATGCTGAATCCGGCACGCCGCTACTGGCGGTTCCGGTGGCGGCCGGCAGTCTGGTCACATCAATGGCGACGACCTGTTCGTCGCGAGCACCACCGTAGGAGCCGAGGAACATCGGTACGACCTGTGGATGGGTTGCCAGTTCCGGCAGCACGTAGGCGCCGGGCAGGGTGGCCAGGCGCAGGGCGACGTTCTCGTATTCGGTGAGTGCGCCTTGGCCTTTGGGAACGGCGATGCGGCCGCCGTCGACCAACATGACCGTGGTTTGCGGCGCAGTGAGCACGGATGCGAACAGGTCGGGATCTTCCCGGCGTTCCACCTGATAATCGATGTCTCCTTGCGCCAAGGGCAGGAATGGCAGGGTTTGGGTCAAGGCGAGAGGGGAAAACACGCTCACTGCTGATCATCCTCGGTTCGTTCGGTGTCTTGTACGCGTGCCATCAGATCCGCCAATGCTTGGGCGACGGCATGCGGGTGTTCGACCGCGCTGAAATGGCCGCAATCGGGGATTTGGGTGAATGCGGCGTGCGTATGGGTCATTGCTTCGGCGAGCGGTAGCATCTGGCTGGGCGGGCTGGAAGGGTCGCATTCGCCACTGATCACTGCCGCCGGAGCGGTGATGGACTCAAGCTGGTCGTTCAAATCCGGGCGTCCTGCGGCCATGCGCTGCCGCCATGCGACGCCTTCGGGCGTCTGGGCGTTGATCCAGTCAGTCATCTGACTGATGAACGCGTCGGAGCGTTTGATGCTGGAATCACCCTCGTTCGGCTGGGCGAAATGCATAACCGGGTTCACGGTGTGGTCGCGCGTGCATTGGTCGGCGATGCGCAGACGATTCGCTCGTGCGGCAGCATCATCGGCGGACGCTTTCGTGTCGCACAGGGCGAGTCCGGCGACCATGTCCGGGTGTCGGCGCTGCATGTCCAGCACCACGTAACCGCCCATGGATAGTCCAACCCAGACCGCGCGGTCATATCCGGCGGTGTTGACGAGCTCGGCGTATGCGTCCGTCATGAGGTCCAACGCGTCAAGGTAGGCGCCGTCCGGCGCTTGTCGTCCACTTGCCGCGACGCCGGGAATCGGCCCTTCACCGGCTCCGGGCATGTCGGGCGCCCATATGGCGAACCGGTCAAGGCCCATGCCGTCCGCTATATCCGCGATCAGGGGCGCGCATGTGTCCCACATATGATGGTCAACGGGGAACGCGTGAACCAAAATCAGCGGCACAGCAGCACCATCCCGGTACACGGTGTTATGCAGAGTGATGGCCGGCGTGTCCGGTAAGGGCTTGTCTCCTGCCGTCTGCGTGTCCATCGGTGTCATCGGTGTGAATGTCATCGTTCTCCCATCCTTGAAATCACGTGCAATACGACGTTCGGGGCGATTCGTGTGAAGCGTACGCCTACGCGCCTACCCATGCGAGGGCACGACGGACGATTTCCCCATACCCGTTGGCCATCTGGTTGATGCAGGTTTGCAGCTGACTGCCATGCACGTCGCACCATTCCACATCGAGCGTCTCATCCTGCGGTTTGCAGTCACCGGGAATAGGCACCACGTAGCATAAGGCGATCGCATGCTGGCGAGGGTCGTGGAACGGTGAAATGCCGGGAGTCGGGAAGAATTCCGCCACCGTGAACGGTTGCAGGGATTGTGGCAGGACCGGCAGCGCGATATCGCCCAGATCCTTGGAAATATTGCGGGCGATCGCCTCCCGCAGCGACTCGTGATACAGTACACGTCCGGCGATCAGCGTGCGCTCGACCGAACCATCCTCGCTGACGCACAGCAGGGATCCGACGCTGGACACCCGCCCCAAATCGTCGACACGCACCGGCACAACCACGACGTACGGCATGGGGGTTTCGCGGCGGATACGGTTGATTTCGCCGGAGTCCAGCCATCCGGGCGGGTTGCCGTGCCCTGAGCCGCGGATGAAATCCTCTGGCGTGATATGGTCGAACTCGCCTCTGCGGCGGTTGGCATCGTAATCGCCCTCATCTGGCACTTCGTCATTCAACACTGGCATGTCTCCATTATTATCCAACCCTGTGAATGGCGTGGCGGGTATCTCCAAGCGGAAATTCGGTTCGGCTTTGGGCGGAGAGCGCTAGACTTCCGGCAGTGGTGTGCGATGCTTGGAACACCACGCAAGACCGGATTCCGTTCCGCACCGGCGGAACGGCGAAGTGAGGAGCTTATTATGGCAACCACCGCAGTGACCACGCAAACGTTCGAGCAGACCATCAACGACAACAATCTCGTGTTCGTTGACTTCTGGGCTACCTGGTGCGGCCCGTGCAAGGCGTTCGGCCCTGTATACGAGAACGCCAGCAATGCGCATCCCGATATCACCTTCGCGAAGGTTGATATCGACCAGAATCAGGAGTTGGCGGCTGCCGCGCAAATCCAGGCGGTGCCGACGCTGATGGTCGTCAAGGGTGGCAAGGTGATCTTCAAGCAGGCGGGTGCTTTGCGCGCCTCCGATCTGGAGAACCTGATCGGCCAGGCCAAAGCGTATCAGGCCGAGGAGCACTGAGGCGTTTTCGTTCTTCTTGGATATCGCCGGTATCCGTGCTATGGATGCCGACATGATCGATGTTTTGAAACCCGCGGCACTGCTTATGCTGTACCGCGGGTTTTGCATTGCGGCGACAACGTTCTGCCGATTCCCCGCGTAGAGAAATCACACAGCGGTTTTCCGGGCGCGTCGCGATGGTGCGGGACGCTCCCAGGCCTTTGTGCCACAACGGTTGCGCTTACATACCGATACCGCGGGACAACGCTTCATGCCCCACGCTGATTTGATGTTTCATCTCATCGCGGTAATATGGAGGTTGTGTGCGCAACCCGACGGCGGCAGTGTTGAGCAGTCGGCGACGTGGGGTGTAGCGGTTTACCACCCGTCACACGGTATCTGTAGGTCGATCAAGGAGCGACATGGCTAACCACCGTAAGAAGTCCACTTTCCAAGCGTTGACGAAACGCCAGCGCATCAGGATCATGGCGGTCATCGCCTCAGTGGGCATCCTCGCGGGCACCGGTGTCGTATCGCGCAATTATTACGCGGCAGAGCATCATCAGTCCACTGTTACCGCGTATTCGGCGACCGATACTAACGCGCAGGAAGTCTCCCGTGGAACCACGCGCAGCAGCCTTAAGGGTTCCGACGCCGATACCAGCTATATCACCGTCAAGATCAACGGCAAGTCCCGCGTCGTGCTCGGCAAGGATTTCACGGATGTGAAGTCGGTGCTTGAAGCGGGCAACATCACGCTTGAACCGACGGATACGGTTTCCCCGTCCCTGACCACGAAAGTCACCGAATCGACAGTCATCACCATCGAACGCGCGGGCGCTGATTTGGAAACCTCCGATGACGCCATCGCCTTCAACGTGGTGCGTAAGGAAACCGCCGACCTGCCGAAGGGCACCGAAAAGGTGGAAACCGAAGGCAAGGAAGGCGTGATGGAAACCACGAGCCTCGTGCAGCGTGCCGGTGGCAAAGTGGTGTCCTCCAACGTGTTCGCATCCTATGTGAAGACCGCTCCTGTCGACAAGGTCATTCTGGTCGGCACGGGCACCACCAAGACGACCAGCTCCAATGCCGCTGCCACTGCCAACACGGATATCGGCACCACCACCCCGGTGGGTGAGATGCAGCAGTGGGCACATGATTATCTCATCGCCAATGGCGGGAACGAAGCTGATTTCACCGCGACCGTCTACATCATCACGCATGAGTCCGGCTGGCGTGTGAACGCCACCAACGCCAGTTCCGGCGCTTATGGCTTGCCTCAAGCGCTTCCCGGTGGCAAGATGGCGTCCGCCGGCGCTGATTGGGCGACCAACTATCAGACGCAGCTCAAATGGTTCTGGGGATACTGCAATTCGCGGTACGGGTCGGTCCAAGGTGCTTATGCACACTGGCTGAAGGCGCACAGTTACTAATCATGCTGGTTCATTGAGTGTTGTATGACCGGCACCCGGAGCAATCCGGGTGCCGGTTTTGCGTTGGTGCGTATGGGATTTGTCATCGGTTCCCCGAGGGGCAGTCTGTATCCAAGCCGCTATACCCCGATTTCGGCGATTGAAGTCTCATTCTGCCACCTGAAAAGCTCTCTTCCTCCCCTGCCCTCGGATGCGTTGCACATGCGGGCGTTGTGCTCAGTTGTTCTCTTGGTATCTTTTCCTTCACCGTCGCCTGTCTGCCCTCCACGGCGGTGATGTGTCGGGATGAATCACATGGTGTGGAACGGGAAACCAAGGGCCAGTGAAGAATCGCCAGCAGAGCGGGACATTAAAAACCGCAGAATATCAACAATACGCAATCAGCGCTCAACGCTGACGAGAGAGTATCACGCCGGTATCTTTTCCATACGAAGCGTTTTCGGTGCTGATTTCGCGTGCGTGGAGGAGCCGGCAGGCCGCCTCACTGATGCTGCTGCGTAAGCAGGAACACATGTGACCCGTGTACGAGTCAGTAGCGGGATGAGCACCCGATTTCACTCAGTGGCGGAAGCACTTGGGCTCGGGGATTCGGACTGCTGCCCGTCCGACGTGGTGTTACCGTCTGATGGGGTCTGGGTCCCCTGTGAATTGTCTGAATTGTCGCCTTGTTGGCCTTGTGAATTATTCTGTGTCGTGTTCTCGTCTGTTCTCGGGGTCGACGACGGATAAGAATACCGCCGCTGCGACTGTTGTTGCTGAGCCTGCTGTTGTGCTTGTACTTGTGCCTGCGCAGCGGAAGCTGCTGCCGCAGCGTCGGCGGCGGCACGCTGGGTTTTGTAGGTTTCCATCGAGTCGTTGACCGCGTCGGAGGCGCTTTGCAGGTCGGACTGCGCTTTCTGGACGTCCGCGAGAGCGGGCTTGTCTTTTTTCAGCAGTTCGTTTGCCGCATCGATGGCTGATTGCAGGGTTGTGCGGGTCTGGTCGTCGGCGACGACACCTTCGCTGTTGGTCATTAGGGTGGTCGCTTCGCTGGTGGAGGTTTTCAGCGTGTTGACCGCAGTATCGTAGTCGTTGTTCTGCTTGGCGGTGACGCTTGCTTTGACTTCTTTGGCTGCGGCCTTGATGGTGGAGTTGGCTGTGGTCAGTTCGGTGGTGAGTGTCTTGTTGGTTTCCGCAGCTTTACGCATGGCTTCGGTGCTCATCGAGGTGGAGCAGGTGACGGGCTTGCTGACGGATTTCGCCTTGTCTACCGCGGTTTTGAGGTGTTCGACGGTCATCACGTCGGCGACTTGATCGGCACCGACTTTCTGCTGCGCTTTACTTGTTTTCAGCGTTTTGGCAAGGGTCTCGGATTCTTCTTTGTAGGCACTGTACGCCTGAGTGCAGCTTGCGTACGCGCTGCTACGGTCACGGTTGGTGCGGATGAGTCCGGTGAGATAGTACAAGCCTGCCGCAGCGGCAGCAATGGTGATGATGACGAATACAGTGACGATGGCTCGGCTTCTGGCTCGCCCGCCCTTGTTCCGTTTGTCGCCATACGATTCTTCCGGCTGAATGGGCTGGGAGGCGGCACGCGCGTCTTCTTCGCGGAGCTCTTCGCTTAACGATCCGACAGCGTCATTGGCTGGAGTCGGTGTCTCGGACGTCGTGTGCAAGGTGCGGGTAGCTGTGGTTTTCACGGCTCCTGGTGCTGCCACGTTCGCTGCAATCGCCGCGGTTCCGGCGACGACGGCGGCGGACGAAATCGGCGTCATGGTTTCCGTTTCAGCGTTGGCGGTCCGCTCGTGTTGCAGATCGCGCTCGCTTGGGGTGGGAGGTGTCAAGAGGGCCGGTCCGGCAGACTGTCTCACGGGTTGCGTCTGAGCCGTAGCTGGTGCACTGTTGTTCAGCGCGGCGGTTTCCGCAATACCAGTACCGCTTGCGGTCTGTGAGATTCCAGCAACAGCAGTAGCACTGGGATCTGGTTGAACGGCGTTGATTTGCTGGGTCTCGTGCATCCCGCGATCTTGGGCGGCGGCGTTGAGCCATTGTTCGGTTTTTGATTTGGTGGTGTCTTGTGTTGAAGCTGCCTGCGTGTCCGGCTCCGGTTCGGAAGGCACGAAGGGGGTGAACACGGTTTGGGGGGCTACTTGATTGTCCTGCGCTGCGGACTCATCGGCAGGCTGCCCTGTTTTGTTCCCAGCATTGTCGTCTTGTTCTGCGTTGTTGTCGAGGAGCGAGCCCCACGTCGGGAAGGTGATGAGTGGTATGTTCCAGTTCGTGTCGACGATGTCGCCTGGTAGGACACCGGACTCGTTTGCAGCGGGCTGATCCGTGTCCGCGGTATCCTGCGGGGCTTGTTGCTCAAGTGCAGTATCAGCGGCCTGCGGCGGGGCGGGGATGTCAATGGCGTCATGCAACCCTGCCGGCTCGTCTGACAGTGGTGATGGGACGGGGTGTTGGGTTCCTGCATCGTCCGCCGCGCTGGGGTCGCCTCCGGATGACGGGGCGATGGGGAACAGCAGATTGTTATCCACGGGTTGTTGTTCCTGTCCAGCCATCGGTTCCGCTCCTCCTGTTCGTTTCCGTCCCTGGTCATGCGGTACTTCGTACGGTGTATGTATCTATGGTAAGCCACTGCCCATACTCAATCACCGCCCGGTCGCATACAAGCGAATAGGGGCGGCGGAAGCATATGGCTCCTGTCGCCCCTGGTGTTCACGCATCAGCCTGCGCGGCAATCACTTGCTGCCGTGACGACCGGTGCCATGCTCGTTGTGCGAATCTTCGTAATAGTAATAGTAGTAATTGCCATTCTTGTCGGAATGCTTCTTCTCATCCGCATAGTTGAGCACAAAGCCAAGAATCGGCACATCAGCTTCTTTCAATGACATGGCTTCTTCTTCAAGCTCTTTCTTGTCGGCAACACCACGACCGACAACCAGAATCATGCCGTCTGCCATGCGTCCGAACACTACGGCGTCGTTGGAAACAGAAAGCGGGGCGGTATCGATAATCACATAGTCGTACTGGGTGAGCGCCTGTTCGACCATATCGGTCATTATCTCCGAGTTGAGCAGCACACTTGCGTTCGCCGGACGCTTGCCGGCGGGCAGGACGTGCAGATTCTGCTTCCAGTACTTTTGTACGACGTCACGCGGGGTTGCCTGCGCGGACAGGATATGGGACAGGCCAACCTGACCTTCAATGCCGAGTTTCTTGGCGACGGACGGGTGACGCAGATCGGCGTCGATAAGCAGAACGCTTTTACCGACTTCAGCGATGGCCGCAGCAACGTTTGCGGAAATCGTGGTCTTGCCTTCGCTCGGCCTGGTGGAAGAGATGACCAGCAGGTGGCCGTGTTCTTTGGTGTTGGGTGCGAGGAATGCGATATTCGTGCGGATACGGCGGAATTCCTCAGCTTCCTTGCTGCTGGCCTGTGCAATAACCACTGGACGGGACTCTTCAAGCAGGTCGGAACGTTGCACGGAGCCGAGCGAGGAAGCATGAGTCAGTTCACGCACGTCGGAGGCGCCTTCAACCTTGGTGTTCAACATGTCAAGCAGCAGGGCGATACCGATACCGCAGATGATGCCGAGCACAATCCCGGAAGCAAGATACAACGTAGTTTTCGGCGAGCTTGGGGATTGCGGGGTGGTGGCTTTTTGGACGAGAGTAAGTTGGATCGGGGATTTGGCTGACTCGTCCGTGTACAGGGATGACGTGACCTGCTGGGACAGGCTCTTGGCCACACTGTTCGCAATCGCCGCGGATCGTGCCGCGTCACCGTCTTCGACGGAAACGTCGACCATAAAGGTGTTGCTGGGGTTGGTGGCTGTGACTCGAGATGCAAGCTCGCTAGTGGTCATATCCAAGCCCAGATCCTTGATGACCGGTCGCAGCACCGCCTCGGTTTTGATGAGCTGCGGGTAGGTCTTGATCTGTGTGGACAGGTAGGACGCGCCGGAGTTCATGTCCGATGAGGTCTGCGTCTCGCTCTGTGCAGCGTAGGTGGCGAACAGCTGGGCCGTCGCCGTGTACTTCGGCGGGGTCAGGAACGTGTATGCCGCGACGAGACCTAAGACAACGACGAATGTGGCGATGGCGGCCACCAGATGTTTGCGAACAGCTTGGAGCAAATCGGCGATGGTCAATGGTTCCCCAATCTTTCTGAAAATCTCCTATTGCAAAACTCTTCAATACTACCACCGGTCACCGAATTCGAGATGTGGTGTTCACTTCACGTCCACGAATCCACCATTTTTTCACGTATTCGCCGAGTTCCGTTCTTGTGCGGCGAGCGATCATTCGACAGGATACGCAATCCGATTACAGATCAGGTCTTTTCAAGAAAATTTTCGACAAATAATAATGTTGCCATATAGGATTTAGTATCATACATAATTGAGATGCGATGATGCCGCATCACTGATTACAAGGAGCACTACATCCATGCCATTACAAGGATTCAAAGAGATTAACATCGACAAGGCAACAGGCCAGCTTGTCATGACCGTCACCAAGACGATTGTGCGATTCAATAAGGCCACCATCATCTATCTGAATTATCCGGAATTCGTCAAGATTTTCGTCAACCCTGACACCAAGCAGCTCGCCGTCGAACCGTGCACCGGACACGACCGCAACGCGGTGAAGTTCTGCAAGCCGGGAAAGAAGAACATTCTGTCCGCCAGCGTCCGCGACTCATCGGTTGTTGATACGGTCGCCCACTACTACACCTTCGAGGATGTCGACGACGACCACGTTGCCTATCACAAGGTTCCGGGCACGAAGGCCGGCGAAGACAAAATCGTGGTCTTCGACCTGAGCGACTCTACTTCCGGAGTCATGAAGCGCCGCGGACGCAAGAAGGAAACCGCAGCGGCGAAGTAACCGCAATCCCCGCGGCATCAGGGACACAACAGTCCATTCGGACAACCCAACATGGACGCCCGGCCAGCAACAATACCCTGCCAGCCGCAATCCAGCCGGTCGCTGCGGGAATGTCGCCGTTGAGATTTCCCACAGCGACCGTGCAGCATGTTTACCACCTGTTTCGGCATATTTCTTACAGCAAACGTTGTCAAGACCCGACCGGTACGATATCGTGCGTATCACACGGTGACCGGCAACAGGAGTAGTGCGCATGGCTGAATCATCTGATCTCGAACAATCCGCAGACGAGCAGAATCACCAGCCAGAACCAGAACTCACTGGCGCCCAGCGGGGCGGCGCCGATAATACTTCTATTCAAACACTCCCCTCCCGTAAGATTTCCGACCAAGCCGAACCGGTAGACCATTCCCCCACCGAGAGACCCGACAACACAGTCGCGACCCCGGAAGACGTCGACTCTTCCAATGGGCATGCCAAGCACGCCGCATCACGATTCCGCACCACCGCCGTTGCGGCAATCACCAGCATCCGCGCATGGTGGTCGCGTATCTTCTCCCCTATCAACACTTGGATTGCGCAACAATGGCAACGCTTGAGCGCAACCCGCGGATTCACAGCATGCGCAGCCGGGTGGGCGTTCTTCAAAACACGCATCTGGGACAAGCGGATGCGCTTCCCCTTCGCCTTCTACGCCATCGTGTTCATCGTGGTGACTGCAGCGAGTGTGCTCGGCTTGCAATGGAGCGTGTACAGCGAACCGACGTATGCCAAAGGGCAGGTCGTTGACGACCAGACCAAGGCGCTGAATTCCGTCGCCGGGCAGCTCACGAGTTTCGTCAGCCAGATCTGGCTACACCAGAGTTACCAGGCATGGCTGAACTTCATTGTGCTCGGCGTGCTGTATCTCACCTTCATTCTGGTCATCAACCGGTTCTGGGTGGCGACCGCCCTGTTCGGCACTGTAATGACCGTGTTCGCCATCGCCGACAAGATCAAAGTCGAGCTGCGCAACGAGCCGATTATTCCGGCCGATCTGCAGTTCATCACCGGCGGCAATGGCGGCAGCATCATGTCATTCACCACGAAGAAGGACATGATCCTCATCAACTCGGCCGTCACCGGAGTGATCTGGCTGATCGCGGTGTGCGTGGTGTTGCAGTTCCTCGACCGACGCCGCGGACTGATCCCATACACGTGGAAGCGTTCGGAATTCGTCAGTGCCAAGAACATCACCGCCATGGT
>OMUP01000138.1 GCA_900314255.1 uncultured Lachnospiraceae bacterium
TAAGACAGCATCCGGCGACGAATCCAATAAGATCCTGGAAGCGCTCTCTGCGGATCCGGATTACTTTGCCGAGGGACGGCAGATGAAGATCGTGGATGCAGCCATTCATGAGGGCATGACAAAGCCGAAACCCCGCTATACGGAGAGCACGCTTCTTTCGGCGATGGAACGCGCTGGAGCAAAGGAAACACCAGATGAGGCAGAGCGGAAGGGCCTCGGCACACCGGCAACAAGGGCAGGCATCATCGAAAAGCTTGTCCGGATCGGATTTGTGGAGCGAAGCGGCAGCCGGAAGACAAAGTACCTTGTTCCGACACACAAGGGTATTTCCCTTGTCACGGTCATGCCGGAAGAGATCCGCTCGCCGCTTCTTACGGCAGACTGGGAGCAGAAACTGTTGAAGGTTGAGAGAAAGGAGCTCGCTCCGGAAGCCTTTATGAAGGACATTGAGACGATGATTTCCACTCTCGTCGATACCTATGAGGCGGTGCAGGATGCGGAGGTGATGAAGAAGGAGTCTGCTGAGAAGATTGGAACCTGCCCTGCCTGCGGGAGCGCTGTCGTTGAACGGAAGAAAGGGTATTTCTGCAGCAACCGGGAGTGCCGGTTCGCGCTCTGGAAGGAGAACCGATATTTTGACGCGATCGGGAAGAAGATGACGCGGCAGATCGCGGAGAGCCTGCTCACAAGCGGAAAGGTGAATCTCACAAAGTGCCGTTCCCGAAAATCCGGCAGTACCTACGATGCGACACTTCTCATGACGACCGGCGATGACGGGAGCGTGACGTTCCGGATGGAGTTTCCGGACAGGAAGGGAGCGAAGAGAAAATGATGAAGCCAGAAGGCGAAAAGATCCGCAAATGGGATGAGGTCGGCGGATTGGATGAGAGAATATCTCCGCCGGATCAGACACCGGCTGAGGCAAAGGAAGGCCCGATGCGGGCGTATGGCCAAGACAATTATCTGAAAAGCGCTGAGGAACAGACAGAGGACGATTACAACTCCATCGATGGAATCATGAATAATGGCGCCCGGAAAGATACAGATCCCTTGAGTGAAAAGGAGAAGGGAGATCCATCGGAGAGAAAATCCGAAGCAGAGAAGGCATCCGTCATGGAGAAAATCCGGGAGCATGAAGAACGTCTCCGGAACAGCGCTTCTGACCCGATCCGTTTCCGAAAAGATGCCCTCTGTCCGGACAGGGAGCTCTGCTGATATGGCAGATGGAAAGATGCGCCGGAACATCCAGTTTCATTTCTTTGCGACCAGGGAGGAAGCAGAGAAGATCCAGAAGAGAATGGAAGAGATCGGCGTTCGGAACCGCTGTGCCTACCTTCGGAAGATGGCAATTGACGGCTATTACATCTGCGTCGAGCTTTCCGATGTGAAGGAGATGGTGCGGCTTCTTCGGATCTACGGCAACAACCTCAATCAGCTTGCCCGGCGGGCAAATGAGGGCGGCAGCATTTACCGTAATGACGTCGAGGACCTGCAGAAAAACATGCAGGAGCTCTGGAAGATGATGCGGCAGATTCTGGAGAAACTCTCCTGCCTTGAGTGATGCGGCTGAGAAAATACTACAGCCCATGTGTGCTTCAAGTATGCAAATGAAATAGAAGCCGCGCGGGCGGAGAGAATCCTGGCGAAGAGGAGGTGAGGACAGATGGCGGCGACACGGCTGATCGCGATGCACGTGAACAAGGGAAAATCCATCGGGCAGTGTCTGAAAGACCGGACCGATTACGCAAAGAACGGTGAGAAGACGCAGGACGGTCAGTATGTCTCCGCCTATGCCTGCGATCCGGAAACTGCAGATCAGGAATTTCTGCTCTCCAAGAAAGAGTATTTTCGGATTACCGGGCGCCAGATCCCGGGCGACATCATCGCGTATCAGATCCGGCAGTCTTTTAAGCCGGGGGAAGTCACACCGGAGGAAGCAAACAGGATCGGATATGAAACCGCGATGCGGTTCACGCACGGAGAGCATGCCTTTATCGTTGCAACGCACACAGATCGGGCGCACATCCATAACCATATCATCTTCAATTCGACCAGTCTCTCCTGTGATCGAAAATTCAAGGACAGCTGGTTCATTGCGCTGGCACTGCAGAAGCTGAGTGATCAGATCTGCCTTGAACATTGCCTGTCCGTCATCAAGCCGCGAAAGCCGGGAGAGCGGGATAATGTCGCTCCTTATCACCGCGTTTCTTTCCGGCATATGCTGAAGGAGAACATTGACGCGATCCTTGTCACGCCGCCGAAGGATTTTGACTCGTTCCTGGCGGCGCTGAAGGAAAAAGGTTATGAGATCAAGGCAGGCAAAAATCCTGCCGTCCGCGGAAACGGGCAGACGCGCTATATCCGGTTCCGGTCTCTCGGCAAAGGCTACACCGAAGAAGATATCAAAAAGCGCATCGCCCGCGAGCTTGCATTTGATCCGGAGGAAGAGCGCAGAAACTGGCGAAAGGAAAAGCAGCCCCGCAGAGCGGGCCGGGATTTTGAC
The DNA here is from genome assembly GCA_900314255.1 of uncultured Lachnospiraceae bacterium. Taxonomy (GTDB): domain Bacteria; phylum Bacillota; class Clostridia; order Lachnospirales; family Lachnospiraceae; genus UBA4285. The sequence goes on from OMUP01000138.1 coordinate 2,504, forward strand.
CTTCTCATCGATATCAACCGGAAGATGCAGGAAGGAAAAGGCAAGTACTATGAGCGCTGGGCGAAGATCTATAACGTCAAGCAGGTGTCCAAGGCACTTCTCTTCCTGCAGGAACATGACATCCGGGATTACGATGATCTTTCGGAAAAGGCAAGAACCAGCGCGGAGCGATTCCACGAAGTGTCCGATGCCATAAAGGAAAAAGAGGCAAGGCTTAAGGATATCGCAGATCTCAAGACGCAGATCATCAACTATGTGAAGACCAGAGAGGTCTATCAGAAATACAGGGAGGCCGGATACAGCAAGAAGTTCCTGGAAGCGCATCGGGAGGAGATTATTCTCCATAAGGCGGCGAAGGAAGCTTTTAACAAGCGCGGACTCAAGAGACTTCCGAAGGTAAAAGATTTGTCGGCGGAGTATGGCGTGATCCTTGCAGTGAGGCGAAAGCTCTACGAGGAATATCGCAGCGTAAAGCAGGACATGATGAACTACCAG
>OMUP01000196.1 GCA_900314255.1 uncultured Lachnospiraceae bacterium
AATCTGTCTCTGCTTTTCCTTTACTTCTTTTTCCGTCTGCGCCAGCAGTCCAGTCAGATCCGGTTTTGTCTCCGAAATCTCCATCATATCCGAGAGCAGGCCGGCGCCGATGGCCGTGAAAAATGAGCTGGTCAGCATCCGGGTTTTGCGGATGCTGTCGCGCTTCTCATGCGCATCCATAATTTCCCCCACCACGACAGTCGTCACAGCAAAGCTCAGCGGCACAAAGGCAAGATCCTGCAGGATGTAAAATTCTGTCGTCCTGACGTCGTGAAACAGCCGGATCTGCAAGCCATAGATCGACGCCGAAAGTGCAATGAGAGCTGCCACCAGCAGCCAGGTTCTGTCTTTTTTCATGTTCCTTTTCCCCTTTTGTCAGGCCTTTTTGCACCTTTCCCGCTGCTTAAAGCCATTCCCGTGCAGCCGGGTCCGCACTTGCCTGCTGCTCTCATTGTAGCATAGCGGCCGCAGCCGTTTGCGCGAGGGTGCAGAAATTCCCGCACCGGGTTCGGCATTTGCCATCGGGAAATCCACAGAAAAACAGCCGGGCATGGGCATCCCATACGGTCTAAAGCGTAAATTAAAAGGACCTCCGGCATCTCACCGGAAGTCCTTGTCTTTAAGGCTGTGCTGACGCACCGCCTTTCGGATCATTTGTCATTGCTGTTTTATGACGCCTTGGCAGCCAGGGAAGCGTTGCCCTGCGTCACAACCTGCTGTGCTGCATCCTGCGGTGTCACGGCGCCGTAAGCAACCTGCTCGAGCATGGAGTTCAGGTTCTTGTCAACCTCAGAGTAGCCATCCGGATACGGCGGGTTGATTGCCGAGCTGTTCGGGATTACGACATCATATACGAAGTCATAAACCTTTACTTCATTCTCGGAGAGCTGACCCTTTACGTAATCAGCGATCTCGGAGTTGATCGGAATACCGCGCTCGCCCTTCAGATAGTCATTGGCCTTCTCGCTGTTGATCAGCCAGTTGACAAATTTAACGGCAGCTTCCGGATCCTTTGCGTTTGCGGATACGGAGAAGAACTGGCCCGGCTTTACGTACTGAGACTTCGCCGGATCATTGCTCGGCCATGTTGTGATGCCAAGTGTCTTGCCGTTTGCTGCATTCAGATAGGAAACATACTGGTTGGACCAGGAAAGGGTGCACCAGGACATGTTGTCCGGATCCGATCCGTAAACCATCGGGCTCTGCTCAACGGAACCGATGGAGATTTCCGCATATACGCCCGGCTGAATCATCCAGCCGTCGCTCATGCCGTCTGCGTAGAACTGATAGTACTTCGCAAGCTGATCAGCTGTAACGTTCAGCTTTCCGTCGCCGAACATCTGCACGCCGTCACCGCGGAGCATGTACTCGATCAGGCCGAGCGATGTGCCGTAAGCGCAGTCAGTGCGGTATCCGGTCTTTTCCTTGATGGTCTTGCAGACCTGAACGAACTCATCCAGCGTCATATTGTCCTTGATCGTAACACCGGCAGCGTCCGTCACATCCTTGTTGTAGATCAGGGCCGGTGCATTCATGCCGGCGCATACGGCAACAAACTTGCCGTCGATGGTTCCGGCGGTAACCATGTTGGAATCCCACTTGGAGCTGTCCAGCGTGCCGTCTGAAACATAAGAAGACAGATCCAGAAGCAGTCCGCTGTTTGCATACTGCGTGATGTACTGGTAGTCCATCTGCATTACATCCGGAAGAGAACCGCCGGCGGAATTCGTCGCAAGCTTCTGCCAGTAGTCAGACCACTGGGAGAACTGACCGTCAATCGTCACGCCCGGGTTTTCAGCCTCGTACTCCGTGATGGCGTTTTGCGTCTGCTCATTTCTGGTCTGGTTGCCCCACCAGGTAAAAGTCATACTTGTGCTTCCCGATGCGGAAGAAGAGCTTCCCGAAGTGGAAGCGGAAGCAGATGCAGCCGCTGTCGAGCTGCCCGATGCGCCGCTTGTCGTTGTGGATGCGCTGCTGCCGCACCCTGCGAGCAGGCCGGCTCCCATGACGGCACTTGCCGCGGCAGCCATAACTCTCTTGAATTTCATATTGCCTCCTTCAAAATCTCTCTTTACTGCTGATACTGCACATGTGCCAAATGTGCAATGTCATTTACCATGAATCATACATGATAATGCACAAAAATGTGTGCGAAAAACCTACTTGTATGATGCAGATATTCCGACAGATTTCACAGAGGCTTTACAAAGAGAGGCCGTCACGGCCGTGACGGCGCGCATAGAAAAACAGGTACTGCTGGACCAGACCGGGCTGCGGAAGACCTGTAAACGCGTCCGGATTCTGCTCTTTCACCCGCCGGATCCACACGTCGGCGGGGACGCGCTCTGTCCTCCCGTAGGCAAACAGCATTACACAGTCCGCCACCTTGACCCCGACGCCCTTTACGCTCATCAGTGCTTCCTGCAGCGCCTCGTCATCAAGACGGCGCGCCGAATCAAGATCCAGCGCCCCGGAGGTTACTTTTTCCGCTGCGTCGTGCAGATAGGCGGCGCGGTACCCCGTCCCGCAGGCGGAAAGCTGCTCCGGCGTGAGAGCTGCCAGCCGCGCGGGTGAAGGCAGGGAGCGCAGCCCCGGCAGTCCGGCGGCACAGGCTTCTCTGACCGGCTCTCCGCAGCGCGAGAGTTTCTGAAGGCAGGTCCGGATCGCCGGGATGCTCTTGCGCTGGGATACGATGAAGGAAACCAGCATCTCCCACGGGTCCTGGAGAAGGACTCTGAGTCCCGCGCCTTCTTTTGCCGCCGCCGCGTCGATGCCGCCGTGGCGCTTCATTTCGCGGCGCAGAAAGCCATAATCCCTTCCCACGTCAAAAAAGGCGCTCCAGAATGCGTCCCAGGCGGGCCGCTCACAGAACGCCTCGATATGACATGCATCCAGCTGCCGCGCCACGAGCAGATGGCCGGCGGATAAAAACCAGAACCGGTCCGGCTCCTCCGCCATCCCGCAGGAGAATATCTGGCCGCTTTCCACGATTTTCTGAAGACTGATTTCATCAGGGAATGCAGCGATCATGACTTTTCTCCCACGACCGCAGCGATTCCTTTCTTCTCGATGGAAAGGCCGTTTTTATTCCAGGGATTGATGACCATGCCTTTGACCGACTCATCCCGCAGGCAGGCATAGTACAGGTTGTCCATGTAGGCTTTCATGACGCTTCCCCCGTTTCCGTCGCCCAGCTCATCTTCCGACGTGAAGACCGGAAGCATTGCATCGCCGGATCCGTCCTGCAGGAGCCGCGGCACCATCTCGCCCTTTTCGTTTTCCTCACAGGGCACAAGGAACTGGCCGTCCTCAAACATCCGCGAGCGCAGCACCAAAACGACATCCTGACCGCCGGCCTGCCCCTGCGCAACCTCCGGCAGCAGCATTTCGATGCGGTCGTTGTCCGTCAGCGGCGTCGTCCCCTTGCGGCCGTGATAGCGGCGGGGCGCATGGCGCCGGAAACGCTCCAGTACCTTTACCATCGGCCGGGAAAGCCGGCGCCGGCCTTCCCGTTTCAGATACTCCGGGATGCCAAAGTATCCTTCCGCCACGGCCCCGGCGATATCCGCCTGGGTATCCGCGTCGCCGCCCAGCGACACGGCCAGCCGCACGGCTTCCTCATAGGATTCCGCCGCAAAAAAGCATGCAAGCGCCTGCGGCACGCTCACCTGGCACGACGAATCAAACCGGCAGGTGGCGCGCAGATCGTCCGGATCCGCCGACAGATCATACCCGAACCGCTCCGAGAGCGCTTTCTTTATCTCTTTTTTTGGCGCGCCGTTTCTTGCCAGAAAAACCGCCAGAGCCACTGCCTGTGCGCCGCGGATGCCTTCCGGGTGATTGTGCGTCACCTCCGCACTGAGCCTGGCCAGCGCAAGCGCCGCTTCTTCACTTTCCGCAAGCCACCCGGCCGGCGACACCCGCATGGCCGAGCCGTTCCCGTAACTGTTGTACGGTTTGGGATCCTCTTCGCAGAGCCAGCTCATGAACCATCCGCCGTACCCGGCGTCCGGATACCGGCGGCCCCAGGTCTGCATAGACTGCACGATCTTCCCCCGGATGCCGTCTGCGTGCTCCTCCGGCGTGTCAAGCCAGTCCCCAGGGACAGACAGAAGTGCGTCGGCGACGGCAATTGTCATGACCGTGTCGTCTGTAAAGCGGGAATTTTCCTCAAACAGATGAAACTCCGTACTCCGCACCGGCGCGCTCTCCCGCGTGCTCCCGACGATATCCCCGATGATGGCTCCAAGCATAACTCTCTCCTTTGCCTGCGGAAGGTCTGCCAGGCCTCCCGCGTCAGATCCCCTTCATGTCAAATTCAATCGAAAGCGGCCGGCTGTTGTCAATCCGGTACTCCGGAAGCGTCTCGGCGCCCCAGGAGTCGTCCCCGCCAACACCCATCTGCCGTCCGACGCGGATAAAGGTCTTTAAAACCGGCGGCAGCTCATTGCCATGCTGCGCCGCGTCGATCTGCGCCGGGCTGTACGGCAGCGCCGAGAATCCGAGTCCGTGGCAGATGAAACGCAGCCCGCGTCCGCGCACGTCGGTCACCTCGGCTACCCGCACGTCCTCTTTCCAGCCGCACTCCTGCGGAACCAGGTACGGGGCAAAGTTGTCCTCCGCCTTGTTTTTGTAGATCCCGATCTTCGCGCCCTTGCGGTCCGCGTAAGTCTCTTCCGGTCCGCGGCCGTACCACTGAATCTGGTCGTACTGCGCATCCATCGCAAAAGCGACCGAAAGCTCCGGCAGCTCTCCCACCGCATCGGACTTCGGCAGATCAAGCTTCACGTGCAGACTGCCGTCCGGGCGCACCGTGTACGTCAGCTTCGCGTCCAGCTCCGGTTTAACCGGCAGATGCAGCGTGTATGTCACGTAAACAAGGCCGTTTTCTTCGCGCACATCGGCCGGCGTTCCGCGGCGGCCGTGCATGTATTTGACCGACACGTAGTCGGATGCGGCCTTCCACTGCCCGGCTCTGTATCCCAGCTGGCAGCCCATGTCATTGTCCGTCAGCGGCCGCCAGAAGTTGGGCCTCGGAACGTCCGCCGTCAGAAGCTCCCGGCCGCCCCAGCAGTAAGAAGCCAGCCCGCCGGCAATATCCGAGAACAGCACGCGGAAATGATCGCCTGCAACACCGGTGTTATAGGTTCCTCTCGTCACCGTGAGGCCCTTCTCCCCGGTAAGCTTCCTGACAAATGGCTGCACCGAGCCTCTGTCAGGCAGCGCGCAGCCCTCGCTTTCCCCGGACGGCATCTGCCCGAACACCGCCTGATCCCAGGCGATCTCATACCCGGCGGAGGCCCAGCTGCAGTCCCGCTTTAAGCGCAGCGACACCGTGATGATGTACTCGCTGTCATCGGTCGGCAGATCAAACGGCACCGGATAGCTTCCCGAAGTCAGCGGCGCCACATTGGTTTCCACTGCAGTCTCCCGGATGACGGTGCCATTTCTCATGAGGGAAACGGCGCATACATAAGCATCAGAGTTCGTGAACAGGCAGCCGTTCTGAATGGTGAAACGGTCCTGCTTGATCGTGATGCGGAAATTCTGGTAGACATGGCGGACTTCCTGCATCTTCGGCGACGGAACGCGTCCCTTTGCAAAGCACAGGCCGTTTCCGCTGAAGTTGTAATCGGTCGGGCGATCGCCGTGATCGCCGCCGTACCCTTGGTATTCCCGGCCATTGCGGTCGCGCATGGTCAGGCTCTGGTCAATGTAATCCCAGATGAAGCCGCCCTGATACAGCGGTTCCTCCCAGGTCAGATCGGTGTACTTGCGGATGCCGCCGCAGGAATTACCCATGGCGTGCGAATACTCGCAGGAAATGTACGGCTTGTCACGGTGCTCCTTCAGATACGCCCGGATGCCGTCCGCCGGCTCATACATCGTGCTGACGATGTCACTGGTCTGCGGGTAGCGCGGATCTCTCTGCACGCCCTCGTAGTGCACAGGCCGGGAGCCGTCCCAGGCATGGAAATCCTTTGACATGATCAGAAAATCTCCGCCGCCGAAGGACTCGTTGCCAAGCGACCAGATGATCACCGACGGGTGATTGCGGTCGCGTCTTATCATGTTCCGGCCGCGGTCCAGGATCAGCTCCAGAAACTCCGGTCTGTCGCCCGGCACGGCCGCCTTTCTCTGCTCTTCCACGCTGCCGGCGTCAAACGCCCACGTTCCGTGCGTCTCAAGATTTGTCTCATCCAGGACGTAAATTCCGTACTCGTCGCACAGCCGGTAAAACAGCGTCTGGTTCGGATAGTGGCTGGTGCGAACAGCATTGATGTTGCTGCGCTTCATCGTGAGAATATCCTGGCGGATCTCCTCCTGGGTCAGCGCGCGGCCCGCCTCCGACCCGAACTCATGCCGGTCGGCGCCGTGCAGCACAATCCGCTTCCCGTTGAGCAGCATCAGCCCGTCCCGGATGGCAAATGTGCGGAATCCCGCCTTCTGCTTCACGACCTCCTGCAGCGTGCCGTTCTCGTCATATACCGAGATCAGGCAGGTGTAGAGATACGGATCTTCTGCGCTCCACAGCCGCACGCCCGGCACATTCACGCAGATCTTCGTCCGCTCCTGCAGAGGCCCTTCTGCCGCTGCCGCCGTCTTTCCGTCCGCGTCAAGAAGCTTCAGGGCAAAGCGCCCAACGGTTTTCCCGGCGCTTTCCTGATTTTCCTCACCTGCCTCGCCGTTTTTCTCTTCATCTGTGAAGGGCCGGAACGCTTCCGGACGCCCTGTCTGCAAAAGAAGATTCAGGCAGCCGTCTGTCATGGTGTCGTCCGGTTCGGCCTTAATCGTCAGATCCCGCACATGGACCTGCGGCACGGTGTAAAGATATACATCCCTGAAAAGACCGGAAAAGCGGAAGAAATCCTGATCTTCGCACCAGCTGCCGGCCGTCCATTTGAAGACCGCCGCCGCCAGCTTGTTCTCGCCTTCCTGCAGATAAGGCGTCAGCTCAAACTCCGACGGCGTGAATGTGTCCTCCCGGTAGCCGACATAGTGGCCGTTAAGCCAGAGTGCAATGCCGCTCTCTGCTCCCTGAAAGCTGATGTAAACCGGCTTTCCGGAAAGCTCCTCCGGCAGCGTGAAATACTTCACATACTGAGCCGTCGGATTGAACGCCTCCGGAATCTCCCCCGGCTTTACCGCCTGCAGGCCGTCCCACGGATACTCGTAGTTGGAGTACTGCGGCTTGTCATAGCCTTCCATCTGAATGTGCGCCGGAACCCGGATTTCATCCCACGCGTGACAGTCCACCTGCGGGCTGTAAAACCGCGGAACAGCAAGCGACGGATTCTTTGCGTACGAAAACTTCCAGAGACCGTTTAACAAATACTTGAAATCCGAAAGAGCCTCCCCAGAGGCAGCTTCCTCGGATGAATAATATTCCTGATCTGAATGGGGCATGATGGAATTCTGCTGGAAAATGCGCGGATTGCGTACAATTCCGAAGTCAAATTCTGTGATGTTCTTGTTCATGCGTGATATTTCTCCTTGTCTTACGCCCGCAGGCCTTCCCCTCCGGGATTCTTGTTCTCTTCACAGTATGCCACAGACAATGAAGAAGCGGGAGGTCTTTTTTTGAGCTCCCGCTTCACATTTTCCATATTTATGCCTGCCGGCGCACTCTCTTTGTCCGCCGGAAACAATTTTCCTCAGGCACCTGCATCCTGCTTCGGCACGATGATGCCCAGGATCTTCTTTTCATTATACCGGGACAGGACAACTGCGCCCGCCAGGCAGATGACCGTCGCGGTTATGGCGGCGATCCGGTACCCGAGTCCCGTGGCCGGGCTGATCGACGCGAAAGCTGTGAACAAAAGCATCGACAGGCTCTGTCCCATCTTGAATGCGAAGGTTCTGGCCGCAAAGAACATGCCCTCGCGCTTCTCGCCGGTCACCATCGCGTCCGCCTGTGCGATATCGGCCACAATAGCCTGCGGCAGAATGCCCAGAATGGCCATCGGGAACGCCGCCACGACAACCACCAGCACGCCCCAGACCATGCCGCCGGGCCCGAAAAGTCCGGACACAGCGGTCACGATGTATGCACAGGACAGGCCGATGAAACCGATCAGCACCAGTCTTTTCTTGTTCAGCCGGTGCGCCAGCATATTGACGAGCGGATAGCAGGCAAAGGACAGCAGCGTCATCGCGATGTACAGGATCGTCGTCATCGTCTCCGGCAGCTTCATGAGCGTCGTGATGAAGAACGGCAGTCCGGTCTGAAAAATCGTCAGCGCGACGAAGTACAGCACATCCGATCCGACAAATATGCGGAAATCCTTGTTTTTGAATGTCTTGGCGAGCGACGAGAACGCGTTGTCATTTGACGGCACCGCCTTGATGTAATCCTTCTCCCGGATCGTGAACGTCGGCACAAACAGCGCCACAAGTCCGACAGCCGCAAGAATGGCAAATGTAGCCCTTATCGCCCCGACGCGCCCGAGCACGGGTGTGAGCGGCCCCCAGATATACGGCGCTGCGTAGCCGATGGCGCTTCCCAGCAGGAATGTCACACTGATGTACGTGGAAATGCTGATCCGCGTGTCCTGTGTCGTCCCAAGCTCGGAAATCAGCGCGTTGTACGGCGTGCAGTACGTCGTCATGAACAGATAGAACAGCAGAAGCGTCACGAGCAGCCAGACACCGTTCACAGCAGAGACGCCGTTCACGGGTGCGCAGAAAACAAGCACGGTAATGAGCGCAAACGGGATGGCAATCCGGCGCATGAACGGAATCCGGCGTCCTTCCGGATTCTTCGAGCGGTCTGACAGATTGGCAATCAGCGGATCGGTCACCGCGTCAAAAATCCGCCCGACGGCGGCGATGGCACCGATAATGGTTGCAACGCCCAGAATAACGCGTCCCTGCGGTATGAAAAGCGTCTGCCCTGCCGCCTGCGACGCTTCGTCCGGCTGATAGAAGTACACCAGCCAGTTGGTGATCAGAGCCGACAGCAGACTCCACCCGAACTGCCCGACGGCAAAGCACCACATTTTCCCTTTTGTCAGCTTCTTCATGAATTCGTCCCTCTTTTCTCTTCCGGATGCGCTGCAGATGAAGCACCGCCCTCCGAATGTGTACCATCCCGATTCCCGTCTTCCGGATGTATCAGAATGCCGTCCACAAGAAGATCCGTCACCGCCTGAAGTCCCTCCCGGTACGTCATTCCGTTTTTCTTGAGAACATCCCGCCGGAAGAACTGTTCAAGCGCCGACTCATACATCATCTTGAACAGCGGAATCGAAACCGGCCGCACGTACCCTTCCGCAATTCCCTCTTCCAGAAGACGGATGGTCGGCTCCCAGCCGCTCTCCAGATACTGCTCCACTCTCGCATAAATCTTCGGGTACGTCTCCCGCAGTACATAGAGATTCTCCAGATTCACACCCTTGAGCTGTTCCGGAAACGCCCCCAGAAGCGCGCGGATCCGCCCCGGCGTGTCAAGTCCCGGTGCCGTCAGAGCCTGAGCCTCGCTCTCCTTCACCGACGCGAAACAGTAATCCACCATCTGATTCAGAAGATCTTCCTTGTTCTCAAACAGAACATAGAGTGTCTTCTTGCTCATCCCCAGCTTCCGGGCGAGACTATTCATGGTGAACTTCAGTCCGTACTCATTGAACAAGTCAATGACCGCTCTCAGGACTTTCCTTTTCGTATCTTCTGTATCCACAGAGCCCCCTTTCATCTGGAAACTCAAAACACGTTCTCGGTTTTCTCCATCATAGTATATGAAAATTTGGTAATCAAGAGTGTAATTTGCCGGATTGACGCATTAATTTTATGCAGTTTTACAGTTTCATTGCAAATATCGGGCACAAGCGATACACTTTCAATAACAGATATCTGCTAAAGGCATTGTACGTGAGCACTTAAAACAGAGGGGAAAACATATCAAACCAAAGGAGGGTAACATGAAATCAAAGGAAATGAAAACAGCTGCCATCAGCGTTCTTCTGGCCGGATCTCTTCTGGCCGGATGCGGCTCCGTGGCAGCCGGGACCAGCACAACAGCAGGAAGCACAGCCGCCCAGACGGCAAATGCCTCAACGACCGCTGCTGCATCCGGCAGTGAAAAAGCGATGACGCTTACCGTCGCATGGTGGGGCAATCAGGTCCGCACCGATCGAACCACAGAAATTCTGAACATGTACTCAGAGAAGCATCCGAATGTCTCGTTCGATGTACAGCCGTCATCCTGGAGCGACTACTTCACCAAAATCTCGACAGCCGTAGCCAGCCAGAATGAACCGGATGTCCTGCAGCTGGGATACAATTCCTATCTGCCACAGTATGCTTCAAATGGTGCACTTCTTGATCTGCAGCCGTATGTAGACAGCGGCGCACTGGATGTATCTTCCATAGATCAGTCCATTCTGGATTCCGGCACCATTGACGGCAAGCTGGTCGCTATCTGCGCCGGCGTCAATGTTCCGGCTATGATGTACAACAAGACCCTGACCGATTCGCTGGGCATCACCATCAAAGACCAGATGACCATCGATGAATTTGAAGAAGTATGCCGCCAGATTTATGAAAAGAGCGGCGTGCGCACGGACCTCGCATATGGCAACTCGGAGTCCATGATGCAGTACATCATGCGCGGCGAGGGCATGGAAAATATGTTCGCAGACGGAAAGCTTTCTGCGGATGACTCTTCCGCCTTCGTGCCATTTTTCAAGATTTACGAGGACGGCCTGAAGGAAGGATGGATGCTTGATGCAGCCACCTATGCCGAGCTGACACTGAACTCTGTCGAGCAGAGTCCGCTGATTTACTTCTCATCTCCGGAAACGGAATCCTGGTGCGCCTGCAACTGGTCCAACCAGCTGACAGCCTTTAAAAAGTCTGCTCCGGAAGGAATGGACATCGCCTATACCACATGGCCGGCTTCTGACCCGAAGAAGGCCGATTACCTGCATCCGTCACAGTATTTCAGCTGCGGCGCTCACTCCAAAAACCCGGACGAGGCGGTTGCCGTTCTGAATTACATCATCAATGACGTTGATGCAAACAAAGTACTCCTTGCTGAGCGCGGCATTCCGGCCGCTTCGACCGTCGCCAACGCTATTTCTTCGGATCTGTCCGAGGAGAATCAGGCAGAAATCAAATTTATCCAGGACGTCGTGACACCGAACTCTTCGACTATCACGCCGATCGGTCCGACGCAGTCCTCGGAGGTGTTCAAGGCCGCCGACACGCTCGTAGAGCAGGTTCTCTACGGACAGACCAGCGCAGAAGATGCGTCCGCACAGTTCTTCATGCAGGCTTCTTCCATCCTGGGCGGCTGACCACTTACTCTGATCTGTCCACTAATGCATATAAATTTTGCGGTCCGGTTCCGGCAGATGTCTGCCGGAACCGGATTTTTATCGTCTGTTGATTACCCGCCAGATGTTCCCGACACCTTTTAAAATGTCAGCCGCATCTGATACCACGTCACACCGCCGTGGCTCGACTTATCTGTGATACCTTCGTTCACGAATCCGAACTTTGCATAATACGGAACCAGTTTTTCCTTGCAGGTCAGCACGAGGCCGAGGCGTCCCTCTTTCCTGGCATCTGCGATCGCGCGTTCAATCAGCCTGCCGGCCAGTCCGCGCCGCCGGTACGCCGGGATCGTGTTCACGCCGAAAATCATCTGCCACTTTCCGTTTTCATTGTGCATAGCTGCCTTTTCATACATCTCATCGGTCAGATCCGCCTCGTCCGTGACAAAACCATCGACAAAGGAAACCAGCTTTCCGCCATCAAACAAAAGCCAGAAATGATTCCCGTAGTGACGGATTCGGTCTTCAAATTCTCCGGCTGTCGCAGCTTCTTCGGCCGGAAAGCACTCCGCCTCTACTGCCGCGACGGCGTCCAGATCTGCAAGTGTGGCATTTCGTATAAGCATAAAAACTCCCTGAAAAATCGTCTTCTAAAAAAGCAAAGATATGGGTGTCATAAGTATGATAACCGGATCGCTGCGCGCTGCGCGCTCTCGCGATCCTCCCTCATCTCGGGCTCTCGTGTGGCTTCGCCCCACTACGCCCTCGCTGAGGGGCGTGTCAATAAG
>OMUP01000139.1 GCA_900314255.1 uncultured Lachnospiraceae bacterium
GAGGACTTACAACATCTCGATGTGAGTATATTTAATCACATTTTGAGTGGCAGGAAATCGGATGGCAGAACATACAGCTGAAGCCCGGACAGAGGGGCAGAAGCAGACTTCCATGACCTGTCAGTCGGTCCGGGAATTCACCGGGAAGCTCGCCGGAAAAGATCCCGTCCCCGGCGGCGGCGGTGCGGCGGCTGTCGCGGCGGCGCTGGGCGCGGCACTCGGCAGCATGACGGCAAATCTGGCCGTCGGAAAGAAACGCTACGCCGACCATCAGGAAGAACTGACAAAGCTGACGCAGCAGCTCTCGGAGCTCATCGATCAGCTCTTGAGCTGCGTCGACAAAGACGCCGAAAACTTTCTGCCGCTTCTGGAAGCCTATAAGCTTCCGCACGGTACGTCCGAAGAAACGCAGAAAAAAGACGCGGCCATCGAAGCAGCCACACAGATGGCAAATGAAGTCCCGCTCTCGATCATGCGGCTGTGCCTTCAGGCGCTGAATCTCATCGGCGAGGCAGAAGAAAAGGGGAGCCGGATGGCTATTAGCGACGCCGCGGCCGGAGCAAGACTGGCCGGCGCGGCCATCGATGCGGCGGCGCTCAATGTGTACATCAACACGCGCTCCATGAAAGACCGGGAGAAAGCACAGGAGCAGCAGCGTCAGGCTGATGAGATGACAAGCTTGGGTGCAGAGCTTTCGGATGCAATATACAGGAAAGTTTTAAACGAGATCAGAGGGTGAGTGGATATGGAAGAATGGCTCGGAAAACCGGTGGCGGATGCCCTGACGGAGGAAATCAAAGAAAAGGCGGAAAAGGAAGGCATCACGCCGAAGCTCGTAATCCTGCGGATCGGCGCCAGACCGGATGATCTTTCGTATGAGAAGGGCGCTCTTGCCCGCATGAAAAAGTGCGGCTTTGAGGCGGAAGTGAGAACATTTCCGAAGGATGTCAGCCAGGAAGAGTTTGAACAGGCCGTCGACGCGGCCGGGGACGATCCGGATACAGACGGAATTCTGCTGTTTTTCCCTCTGCCTAAAAGCATCGACCAGAAGCGGATCGCGCAGAAAATCCGGCCGGAAAAGGATCTGGACGGCATCAGCCCGGTCAATCAGGCAAAGCTCTACGCGGGAGACAAAAGCGGATTTGCCCCTTGCACGGCCGAGGCTGTCATGCGGATTCTATCATATTATAAGGTGGACCCCCGTGGCAAGAAGGCGGTCGTCGTCGGCCGCAGCACGGTAATCGGAAGACCGGCCGCAATGCTGCTTCTTGCCGCCAATGCGACGGTGACGATCACGCACACGAAGACAGCAGACCTCGCGGCGGAGTGCCGGCAGGCCGACATTCTGGTGGCAGCGGCCGGGCATGCGGGGACAGTCAGGGCGGATTTCATCAAGCCCGGTGCCGTCGTGCTTGATGTCGGCATCAATGTGGACGAAAACGGAAAGCTGTGCGGCGATGTCGACGCGCAGGCGGTGCGCGATGAGGGAAAAGCTTCCGCCCTCACGCCGGTGCCGCGCGGCGTCGGAAGTGTGACGACAAGCGTCCTCGCAGAACACCTGCTGCGGGCGGCAGAGGCGCGCCGGGAGACAAAATAAGCCAGCCTGACTTTCTGCCGATTTCCGGGGCTTTTGGCCCGAAATGATGAAAGTTTTGAAAGGCTCCGAGAGGTTTGGCACGACTAATTCATTACTGGGCTTGCTTTTTGAGGTGAAATGATGAATGGTCAGGGCGGTTCGATTCAACTAATTCATCATGGAATTCGCTTTGGGGTTGAAATGATGAATGATCAGGATGGTTCGCCACTACTAATTCAGCATGGGACTAGCTTTTTGATCAAAAATGATGAATAAAATGGCTTGTTCGATGCAGCTAATTCATCACTGAGCTTGTTATTGGCAGGTTTGTGATGAATTAATGGCTTCAAATTGCTCTTTTTATTCATCACAAAGTGACTTGGCAGGGTGGTTTTGATGAATCAGCTGCAGCTAACTTTTCTTTTATTCATCACTTTACCATCACTGGCAAGTTATTGGATGAATA
>OMUP01000140.1 GCA_900314255.1 uncultured Lachnospiraceae bacterium
TTCAGCCAAAATTCAAGCCTGGGATTCAACACAATCTTGCCAATAACAAGCAAATCGATGAATTAGTCTTCTCAAACTGGTTGTTTTGTTCATCAAATTTCATCAAAAAATGTGCTCTGTGATGAATTAGCCGCGCCAAACCGCTATAAGAATCCATCAATCAGGAAAATCAATTCATTCTTCCCCTGTGATGACTTGCACGAGTCTGTATCCATCTGCAGGGTCTGCCAGCACGAGTCTTGCTTTTTTCCCGGGTTCAATCGAGCCGTATTCGGAGATGATGCCGATGGCGGCCGCCGGATTGTACGTGGCGGCGCGCACGGCCCACTCTTCGGGGATGCCGAAGCGGATGGCGTTGACCATCATTTCATAGACATTGGTCGCGCTGCCGGCAAGCGTCCCGTCCGCCAGGTAAGCGGCGTGATCATGCTTGTAGATGTTCTGACCGCCCATCTCGTACTCGCCGTCCGGCATACCGACGGCGCGCGTGCTGTCGGAAATCAGGATCATGCGCTCCGGGCCGAACAGGCGGAAAGCCGCGCGGACAGCCGCCGGGTGGACATGAATCCCGTCGCAGATCAGCTCCGGCGTCACATCTCCGGCGTCAAGCGCTGCCAGAATCGGGCCCGGCTTCCTGTGGTGGATGCCGTTCATCGCGTTGTACAGATGTGTCAGATGCTTTGCGCCGGCCGCAAATCCGGCCGCTGCCGCATCGTAATCAGCCGAAGTGTGACCGACCGAAATGCGGATTTTGCCTGCCATGCGGCGGATAAAATCAGGAGCGCCGGGGACTTCCGGTGCTACGGTGATAAGCTTCGGAAAGCTGCCGGTCGCGGAAAGCAAGCCGTCAAGCCAGTCCGCATCGGGGGCATGCACGAAATCAGGATTCTGCGCACCGACCTTGTCGGGGCTGATGAACGGCCCCTCGAGGTTGACGCCGACAAGCGATGACTCACCGTGCCAGTCCGCGCCGGATGCAGCCTGCTTCTGTCGATAGGAAGCGGCCGCCGTCACGATGCGCGTGAGCCGCTCCTCCGGAAGCGTCATGGTCGCCGGGCAGATCTGCGTCACGCCTTCGCTGCACTGATACGAGCACATCTTCTGGTAGACTTCATCCGTCGCGTCGTTGGTGTCAACGCCCACACAGCCGTGAAAATGAATGTCCGTGAGGCCCGGGATCAGCGTAAGACCGTGCGCATCAAGAACCTTCTCGCCAGGAAGAGCCGACAGGCTTTCTGCAGCCTTGCCTGAGGCTGCGCTTTCTGCCGCCCCGCCAGAGACTGCGCTTCCCGCAGCCTCTGAGACTTCCGAGATGGTATCGCCGGTGATGCGGACATTTGCCAGGTGAAAGTGAAAGTCGGATCCGAAGACGCGGGCATCAGAGATTAACATAGAAACCTTCCTTGCCGGCGGCTTCGTCAAGTTCTCTGCCGCATGCGGAAAGGGCCGCCTTGTCGGCTACGACGGTGAGATTGTTGTGCATCTGCAGGATCGAAGCCGGAACCTGCGGCGTAACCGGTCCGAACAGTGACTTGTGGATGGCGTCAGCCTTGTCTTCGCCGCTTGCGATCAGAAGCACGCGGCGTGCCTGCATGATCGACTTGATGCCCATGGTGAGCGCATATCTCGGAACGTCGTCCGGGTCATCGAACAGTCTGGAATTCGCATCAATGGTGCTCTGCGTCAGAGCGACCACATGCGTCTCCTTCTCAAATGCCTCTTCCGGCTCGTTGAAGCCGATGTGGCCGTTGCGGCCGATGCCGAGAAGCTGCAGATCAATGCCGCCCAGAGACCGGATCAGCTCGTTGTAACGGCGGCACTCCGCCTCGACGTTCTTCGCCATGCCGTTCGGGACGTTTGTGTTTGCCTTGTCGATGTTGACGTGGTCGAACAGGTTGGTGTTCATGAAGTAGCGGTAGCTCTCCTTGTTGTCGCCTGTCAGGCCCTTGTACTCGTCCAGGTTAACCGTGCGGACCTCGCTGAAATCCAGGTCGCCCTTCTCGTACCACTCGACCAGCTGCTTGTAGGCGCCGATCGGCGAAGAGCCCGTGGCAAGCCCCAGCACACAGTCCGGCTTCATGATAACCTGCGCGGAAATGATGTTGGCTGCCTTGCGGCTGAGATCCTGGTAATCCCTTGCGATGTAAATTCTCATGACGTTTGTCGTCCTCCTTGGAAAATATATCTCACGGGCAGCTTGTAACACTCTCACCCGTTCGCATTTGTCATTCTGCGGAAAGCTGCGCACTTTTTAGCGCCTGTTCAAACGCTTTCCTGTCTCTTGTCGCGATGAGTTCCTCCGGGAAATCGATTTCTCCCAGCATCTTCTCGACCCGGCTGAAACGGCCGATATTTGTGCAGATGTGCGCGTCCGTGTCGACGGCCACCTGCGTTCCGTAGCGCATGCAGGCCTCTGCGATCTGCCGGCACACGCCGTCCTGACCGTAGAAGCGGTCTCCTGAGTGCTCGTTGAGCTCAATCAGCCGGTGATGGTCACGCGCAAACTTCACAACCTCATCAATATTAAATTCAACGCCGCTGCGGCCCGGATGGCCGATCAAAAGCACCCGCGGGCGCATCATGGCGCTGCAGTACATCTGCGTTGCCTGTTCCTTCGTGCATCCGCTGGCAAATTGCACCCCGTGCACGCTGGCAATCAGAAAATCACAGTTTCTTGTCGTATGAGAAAACAGATTCCACGGCCTTGGAAACGGCTGTCCGACCGTTGTGCAGGAAACCGGGACATCCTCCCCGAACAAGCTCCCGTCAAGCCCTGTGATGTCCACCTCCGCGCCGTGAAGAAGCGTCACACCGTCCCACACGCGCGGCCACATCTGATAGCCGGAAAAATACTGGTAATTGCGCAGATCTCTCCAGTCCGGAAACAGCATGCCGCTGAAATGATCCGTCGACGCCAGAAGCTCAAGCCCCTGCTCCTTGGCGGCGCGGACATTTTCCGCAATGGTCGAATATGCATGGCGGGAATACAGTGTGTGCGTATGGCAGTCACACTTTAACGAATAAGACCTCATGTACCCTTCCTCCGGTATCATCATAAAAACATCAGTGCCGGAATGCAAGCCCGATTCTCACGGCTGCTGCCACGCCTTCACTTCCCGGATTTCCCGGATGTAACCGTTCCGCTCATTGGGCGTCTCCAGAATAAACGGCCGCCCGGAAAGCGCCGGATGGCACACGACACGCCGCAGCGCTTCCTCGCCGATGCAGCCCTGGCCTAGTTTTTCGTGCCGGTCCTTGTGCGAGCCGCAGTCATTTTTGGAATCATTGAGATGCACCGCTTTCAGCCTCTCAAGCCCCACCACCTTGTCAAATGATGTCAGCACGCCGTCAAGGTCATGAACAATGTCGTATCCGCCGTCCCACACATGGCAGGTGTCAAAGCAGACGCCGACTTTTTCCTTCTTGTCTGCATCAATCCGGTCGAGAATCCCGCGCAGTTCCTCGAAGCTTCTGCCGATCTCCGTGCCCTTTCCCGCCATCGTCTCCAGAAGCACGGTTGTGCTCTGATCCGGCCGGATGTACGTATTCAGCACCTGTGCGATCCGGTCCATACACGCTTCGCGGTCCTGCCTGAGCGAATTGCCCGGGTGAAAATTGAAATAATTGCCGGGCAGCTGCTCCATCTTCGCCAGATCCTCGCGGAAGCACTCCTCGGCATACTCCCTCGCGCGGTCCTTGTCCGAGCACAGATTCATCGTGTAAGGCGCATGCGCCACCAGCTTCCCGAATCCATTTGCCATGACAAATGCACCAAGCGCCGCCACGTCGGACGGATCCGGTGTCTTCGCCTGCCCGCCGCGCGGATTGCGCGTGAAAAATGCGAACGTATCCCCGCCCATCGCCAGGCACTCGCGCCCCATCGCGGCGTAGCCGTCTGAAATGGACAGATGACAGCCTATATAAATCATTTCTTTTCTCCTTCTTCAATCGCCGCGAGCAGCCCCTTGCAGCCTTCCAGTACATCGCGCCATGTACTCTCAAAATCGCGCGTGTACCACGGATCTGCTACGCTGCCGGGCCGGTCTGTGTAGTCCATCAGAAGCGACATCTTTCCGTTCGGGTCGCCGCCGCAGATGCGCTTCATGTCCCGCAGATTCTCCGCGTCCATCCCGATCAGCATGTCATATCTGTCGTAATCGGCCCTCGTCAGCAGCACGGCCCGCTTGTCCCCGCAGTCTATTCCGTGCTCAGCAAGTTTCCTTTTGGCCGGAGGATAAACCGGATTTCCGCGCCCGTTCCAGATTTCCTCGCTTGTCGTGGCCGCCGAAGCGATCTCAAACTCGTCCTTCCTTCCGGCCTCTGCCACGAGCTTCTTCATGACCGCCTCGCACATCGGACTGCGGCAGATATTGCCGTGGCAGATGAACAATATTCTTATCATGTGAATTCACCTTATTGAACTATTATTATCCCGCTTTAAGTATAATCCCACCCGGTCGCTGCCAGGAATAGGCAAGAAGCGATTCGCATTCCGGGCATAGTGAACCTTTCTTTGTTCCATGGTTCCCGTTGCAGTAAAGCGTGATCATCTCCCGGACGATCTTCTTCTCCTCTCCCGTTTCATCTGAATGTCTGTCATGAAACTCCCCATTTTCCATTGCAAGAGCAAGAATTTTCTTTATCCTTCTTTCGGTCTTGCAGTAAAAGTACAATTAAGTTTTCTGAAATTAGCTGATGCTAACCACATTGTACAATATAAAATTTGGGATTTTCACATTATTCTATAATTTCCTTGCTCTGATTTACCCTTCTCTCCTGTGTCTTTCTATCAAAAACAGAACAAACATTACAGCCCAAATCACCAAGGCAGTCAGCATTCCTACGGCAGGAAAGCCAGCATCAATGACAGCTCCGGCTAAGAAGGGAATTCCCCACCGCATCATCCTTTTGCCATAATCCTTACACATTTTCTTTTCATCATATTTCTTACGCTCTTCTTGGGATTTCATATTATATCCCGTGAGCAAATTTGCTGCTTTTCCGTTTGATTTATAAAAATATAATCCAAACAAAAAGAAAATAATGGCCATTGCTAAATCAAATACAATGCAAAATTCCTTCATGGGCATGCGTCAAATACTCTCTATTTTCCTCAATGATAAGCGATAATAGGTGGTCGGCGGCATGTGATACCGCTTCTGAAATGCCATATTAAAGCTGCGAATGGTGGAAAAACCGCACTCTTGGGCAACACGGGTCATATTGGTTTCATGACTGGTCAGCAGGTGAACAGCCTCATCCAGACGGTGCTGGTTTAAAATCTGGCAAAACCCTTCCGGAAAATACTGACGAAACAGATGAGATGTATAATTGTAGCTGTACCCCATGTGTTTTGCCAGATCATGAAGCGTTACTGGTTCCCGGTAATGCTCCTGAATAAAGAGAATCATCTGCACCATGGGTTCCATGTCTGTTTCCGTCTTTCGTTGAGATAATCCGCCTTTTAGCACAGAGGACGCCAGAAAATACAGGACGGACTTTTTGCTAAACAGATCGTAATTATATTCCGAAAGTGTCAATTCCATCTCTGATGAAAATGAAAGGACCGGACAGGTCAGTGCCTGACTATGGACGGTCTGCTCGAAATCCGGCATCATATCGGGCGAAAAAATGAATACCGTGACATTGTTTGGAGTCAGAGTCGTATATGCGTGAACTTCGTAAGGCATTACCCAGATACACTGGCCTGCCGACACGGTAAATTTTTGATTTTGGCGCAAAGCCTGAACCGTCCCGCTTAAGACAAAAAGAATTTCCATACTGGTCTGGCAGTGGGGAATACTGTGCATATCCTCGTAATGCAGCGTGGTACAGTAATTCTGCCTGCTGTGTTTTTCCTCAAAGATCACGTTCTTCACCTTCGTAACTTTTTTCCATTATAATATCATTATTTTCTTGAACATCCGGTAATTTTTTGAAAAAATACGGAAAGATTTTCCAATGAGGAGGCAAAACAAATGCCAGATACGCTCAGCAATAAAACTTACCCGCAGTTTCAGGAATCAATCGAAGACAGTTCAGCATCGTCCATGCCCAATCGTGGCTTTTCCGCGTTTCGTTATAGTCCTGCCGTCCAGAACAGGCCGGACCGCATCCTTTCTTATCAGACAGAATCGCAGGGAGCATCGGTACACTTTGCCACCACGGGACGCGAAAGTCGCCTTTCCTATACCCATGAAACCTCACTGCATCTGTACACTCCGGTAAAACCTGTCCTTGATGGTCTGATGATGCATATCACTTTCTGGCGAAATAATATTTTCCGCTTCACCCTGACAGACGGCCGTCCTTATCAGGATCCGTTTGCGGGAATCCCCGAAAACGCCCGTATGCTGGTGGGAAAGCCAGAAGATGTCAAAGTAACCCATGAGGAAACTGAAACCGAATATCTTCTGAAGACGTCTGCTCTGACCGTGCGCATTGAGAAAGACAACGGCCGTGTCAGCGCCGAATATCCGGACGGCACACCGTGTTTTTCCCAGAAGCGTTCCACCTTCAAAGCTGCCGATATTTACGATTGTGCGATCAGTACTTTTCATGATGACCGCGCCTGCTTTGACGCTCTGGAGCTGGAAAGCGATGAGATGATCTATGGTCTGGGCGAGCGATTCGACAGCATCACCCGCAACGGCCGTTCAGTGGATTTCCACAACAAAGACGCCGTCGGTACAACCAGCCCCCGCACGTATGTAAATATCCCCTTTTTCCTTTCTACCAAAGGATACGGATTGTTCCTCAATTCCGGCGCACCCACGGACTGGCAGATTGGCACGATGGATTCTGGCGCACTGCAATTTGCCACAGAGGAAGATCAGCTGGATTATTTCGTGATCGCTGCCCCGACTCCGAAGGAAATTCTGAAAGGTTACTGCTTCCTCACAGGCTTCGCACCTCTGCCTCCGCTCTGGAGTTTCGGCTTATGGATGAGCCGGAACAGTTACACCTCCTGGAAAGTAACCGATGAAATCGCCCAGAAAGTACGGGACAATGATATTCCTTGTGACGTGCTTCACCTTGACACAGCCTGGTTCAAGACTGACTGGAACTGCAATTTGAAATTCTCGCCGGAGCGCTTCCCGGATCCGGAAAAACACATCGCCGATTACCGCAAAAAAGGAT
>OMUP01000095.1 GCA_900314255.1 uncultured Lachnospiraceae bacterium
GGCATCTCATCTCTGCGGGAGTCCGTGGACAAGATCCTGCATCCGGAAACGCCGGACTACTCGGCCACGGCGCTCATCATCATCGCCGTCGCTGTAGCCGCGAAGGTCCTGCTGGGACTTTTTGTCAAAAAAAGCGGACAGACCGTAAAGTCTGAGTCCCTGGTGGCATCCGGAAGCGATGCCCTGCACGATTCCGTCATCTCGGCTTCCACTCTCGTGGCCGCCGCGCTCTATCTGCTCTTTGACGTCCGGATCGAGGCATGGCTTGGAGCGGTCATCTCCGTTGTCATCATCAAATCCGGTTTTGAAATGCTCCGCGACACCATCAGCACTGTTCTTGGCGAGCGGATTGATGCAGAAACTTCTCAGGCTGTAAAAAAGACCATCAACGAATTTGAAGGGGTTTACGGCGCCTATGATCTGGTCATTAACAACTACGGGCCGAACCGCCAGATCGGATCCGTACACATCGAAGTACCGGAAACCATGACGGTCAAAGAACTGGATGAGCTTGAGCGGAAGATTGCGATGAAAGTCTTCACGCAGAACCATATCATTCTTACCGGCATATCAGTGTATTCCATGAACACGCAGGACAAGGAGGCCGCCGGAATTGAAAAGAATATCCGCGATATCCTCGAGAGATATCCGGATGTCATGCAGATGCACGGTTTCTATCTGGACCGCACGGAAAAGACAATCAAATTTGACATCATCATCAGTTTTGATGCGAAAAACCGCCATCAGATATACAAAGAAATCTTGAAAGAAATCTCGGAAGCCTATCCGGAATATGATCTTCAGATTCAGCTGGATTCCGATATTTCCGACTGAAATCTGCCGGTTCAGAAAGCACTTGTCAATTCATGAGCCGTATTTCCGACCCGGCCGCAAAAAAATATAGCCTGATACCTCCGCAGCGTGTATAATAGCACCCGACTCACGCTTACGGAGGTTTTTCATTTGAGTAACACGAATTCATCCAGGAACCGGGCTGCTTTCAGCGGCCGGATCGGATATGTGCTGGCTGCGGCCGGGAGCGCAATCGGTCTGGGCAACATCTGGCGCTTTCCATACCTCGCCGCCCGCTACGGCGGCGGAATGTTTCTGCTCGTCTACATTATTCTCACTGTCACATTCGGATATACGCTTATCATCGCGGAGACTTCTCTCGGCCGCATGACGAAGCGCGGCCCGATCGGCGCGTTCAGACGGCTCGGCGCCGGCCGCACGCTGATGGCGGGCGGGTGGATCAACGCTATTGTTCCGATGCTGATCGTGCCCTATTACAGCGTAATCGGCGGCTGGGTTCTGAAGTACCTTGTCGCGTATCTGACACAGAGCGCACAGGTCATCAGTTCCGATGATTATTTCAGCCTCTTCATTTCGGACAGCAGGTCGGTCGTCCTGTACTTTGTCATCTTCAGCGCCATCGTTTTCGCCGTCATACTCGCCGGCGTTCAGAAAGGCATCGAACAGCTTTCAAAAATCCTGATGCCGATTCTGCTGATTCTCGCGGTCTTCGTCGCCGTCTATTCCATGACGCGCCCCGGAGCGCTGGCCGGCGTGAAATATTTCCTGATCCCGGACTTCTCGCATTTTTCGTGGATGTCTGTGGTAGCCGCCATGGGGCAGATGTTCTACTCACTCTCCATCGCGATGGGGATCCTGTACACGTACGGTTCCTACCTGAACCGGGATGTCGACATTGACAAGTCCACCGGACAGCTCGAGTTTTTCGACACCGGCGTCGCGATTCTGGCCGGGCTCATGATCATTCCGAGCGTCTTCTCATTTTTCAACGGGGACATCTCGAAACTGCACGCCGGCCCGTCGCTGACCTTCATCACGCTCCCGCAGGTTTTCGTCAGCATGAAAGGCGGCACGATCGTTGCCATCGCTTTCTTCACGATGTTCCTGCTGGCAGCGCTCACCAGCGCCATCTCCCTGATGGAAACAAGCATCAACACGCTGGAAGACGAGCTGCATCTGTCCCGTCCGAAATGCGCACTTGTGATGTGCCTCGTCATGGGAGTACTCGGCATCTCCTCATCTCTCGGCTACGGCGCATGGAGTAACGTAAAAATCCTCGGCATGGCAATCCTGGATTTCTTCGATTTCCTGACGAATTCCATCATGATGCCGGTCGCCGCGCTCGCGACCTGTTTCCTCGTCATCCGGAAAGTCGGACTGGAAAAAATCGACGAAGAAGTGGAAGCCTCTTCTCAAAATTTCCGGAGAAAGAAACTCTTCCACTTCTTCATCAAATATCTGGCTCCCGCCTTCATCCTGCTGATTCTCATCAGCTCGATTCTGAACGCGTTCGGCATCATTTCCATCTGACATCTCCGATGGCAAATGATGCCGCACCTCTCATTGTTTGTTTTTCAGATGATCCATCGGGATCTTGATTACGATCATTTTGATCGGTTCCGGACCTTCACTGGCCGTGCACCACGGACGGTGAACGTCTTCCGGGAAGAATACACAGTACTGTCCCGGATACAGAGGAAGCATGATCTCTTTTGAATCTTCCGGCAGTTTGTAAAACCGCACGTCTCTGTCCTCGTTCAGATGATCTTCCAGAATCTCAAACTCTCCCGTATCCGGGCAGTATCCCATATTCTGACGGCCCGCGGCGCAGAACTGCAGTTCCGCAAATTTCCGGTGCACCTCTGCCTTCTTTTCTTCCTTCGGCCCGGTCGTGCGCTCGCAGATCAGCACCTCAAAATCTTCCCCCTCCGGGAAAAAACGGCTCTCGTGCATCTGACTCACGTCTGTGTTCCGGCAGTACGCGATTGCCCTGTCAATCAGCGGATCATACGCAGCCGCCGACTCCCCGACATCTACATTTCCAAATATCATGACAATTTGCTCCTTTCGCTTTCTGCGGCGGTAAATATGCGCTTTACTTCGTCAGATCTTTCGTTACTTTCCTGCCTTGTGCAAGCGCCTGAATCTGCTCCCAGATCTGTTCGTCAACCGGCACACCTTCCTTCATATTCTTCTTCCGGCGCTCAGCGGTACTCTCGCCGGGGCAGTGAACCGGGTGCGCCGGATCGATCGGATGCGCTCCGTCTGCGCGCGCGACCCTCTCGTCCCACATCTTCTGGATTTCCTCTTTGCCGCCGGCCAGGTACGGGTCAATGGCAATAAAGATCTGCGAGCATCCTGTGCAGCTGCCTCTGCCGTCGTCATCCATATCTGCCCCGGTCAGTCCGTTTGAGATGGCGGCCGCTGCCAGGTCCAGCACGATCGCAAGAGAGGATCCCTTCCAGTAGCCCGTCGGCAGAATCCGCCGGGACTTCTCGATCTCCTTCGGATCGTCCGTCAGATTTCCGTTCACGTCAAATCCGCCCGCAAAGGGGAGCTTTCTGCCGGCGAGGCTGTATGCGTTGATTTTACCGTATGCATACTGGCTCATCGCCATGTCCACGACAATCGGCCCGTTGTCTCTGGGAATCGCGAAGCAAAACGGATTGTTGCCCACACTCGCCTTATCGCTCCCCCACAGCGGCGAGCTTTCCCGCGCGCTCTGCGCAAAACAGCGCGTTGGTCACGCCGATCCCTAGGTGGCCGTCGTAAATCTCAACCGGGCCTTTTGCTTTCACGAGCTCCGGCTGTGCGTTCACATCTACCCAGCCCTTTTCTACATACTGGGCAAACCGCGGGATCCGGTTCATCCCGTGACTCTCAACACCGTCCGCGCTGGAATTTGTATGCACCGTGGCACAGATTTCCGCCTTGTCTTTGTGATGCCAGCTTCTTCAATCTTGTTGTCAATGCTGGTCAGCGTCGGTGTACTCACGCGGCCGTACAGGGTATTGTCCATTCCGGTCACGGAGATATCACCCGGAACCGACTTTCCTCTGCGGGACAGGCTGTGCAGCACACCGACCGCCAGAATATCGTCGATGCAGATAATGCAGTCCGTATCCGGCTTTTCTTCCAGGATGCGGCCGCACATCTCATCCGCCTCCCGCATTCCGGCAAGCGGATCCATGGAATCCGCCGTTGTGTTAAAAACACACGACGCATCAAACGTTCTCCCGCTTTTCTGAATCGCACTGCGGAATCCTTCCAGCTTGCTGCGGTTTGACGGTGTGTCCGTGCTGATCAAGAGCACCGGGTGTGAACATCCTTTCTCGAGCATGGCAGCTGTACACGCTTCCATCCCCCGCTCTTCGTCGATGAGAATGCTGTACACATTCAGAAGGTCGATCTGGCCATTTATCATGACGACCGGCGTATTGAAAAGATATTTCAGAATACTCGTCCTGACACAGTCCAGACTGAACATGGATCCGATGAGAATCACCCCGTCCACGGCACGCTGCTGCAGGATTTGTATAGCCTGCGCTTTTCCCTCCGGTGTCGTTCCCGTGCTCAGTGTAATGCAGGTGTAGCCGGCGCGCATCATCTCCTGCTCGATCGTCCACACGGCATCCGTGTGGTGCGAGACTCGTATATCCTCGATGAGAATGCCGATGAAATGCGAGGACTGTGTCGCAAGTCCGCGCGCCGCCGTATTCGGACTGTAATGATATTCTTCCAGCAGCGCCAGCACCTTCTGCCGCGTTGCATCCCGGATTCCCGGCTTGCCGTTGATCACGCGGGACACCGTGCTCGCCGACACCCCCGCCTTCTCGGCGATATCATAAATGGTCATGTTTTCCCCTTACAGTGCTGAAAGTCTGCGCAGCATCTCTTCCACTTGCCTGATGGCCTCTTCGACCTGTCTCTGTCCCTGCCGGATTTTTGACTGAACAAACATATCTGCCACAAATCCGTCAAAGAAAAAATCGGCAAATGTCAGGAATCCGCTGATTTCCACATTCAGGTCTTCAACATCCCGTAAATCACCAAGTTCATCGCAGAATACGGACAGGTCTCTTCTTGCGTCCTCAACGCACTTTCCGGCATTATTTACCTTCATGTGCTTCATCAGGCCGGAAATGGTATCTCCGCCTAAAATATCAATAATGCCCCAGTTTCCGGCGCTTTTCAGCTGCCTGTCCGCTTCTTTCAGGCTCCCCAGCGCCCGTTTCCCGGCACGGATGGCCTCTTCTTTCTCTTTATTTCTGTCGTACATGTCATACATTTTCAGTTACCTCAGGATGCCAGTCCGACGATCAACGCAATGATGCCGGCGATCAGAATAAGCGGCAGCACATATGCCGCCATGCCGAAAAGCGTAACCGCCAGCACAGCCAGGATCAGCCAGCCAAAGATTCCCAGCAGTCCACCGAAAATTCTCCCAGCAATGCGCAGAAAGAATCCCGTAAGCTTAAAAAAGCCGATAACAAAGCAAACCAGTATCAGAATACTCAACATAATAACCACCTCTGTGATTCCGCTTTTATTTTTATGTATGCCTTATTGTAGGCACTCTGCCCGCCAGGATACACAGCTGGTTTGGAGAAAAAAGAGCCTTATTTTTCTGTTTTGGCAGATTATCTGTTCCCCTGTCCTGCATCTTTTTCCTTCAGCTCCCTCCGCGCCTTTTCCAGCATATCCCGGTCTATCTTACCCGCAGCAATGGTATTGTCCATCCACAGCGACAGGGAGTCGGCCGCGCGTCCGATTTCCCGGATGCCATTTTCAATCCGGACAAAATCCGCAATCTCATCCTCTGAAATCTGTCCGTCGGATGTGATTTCGATAAAACGGTCTCTGGCTCTCTCCAGCGCATTCATTGTCGCCAGCGTCTGCAGGACAATCTGCGCAAGCTCCTCATCCTTCACCTCCGGAACATATTCCTTTCCGATCGGGCACTCGTGCGAGCAGTAATAATTGCAGAGAGCCGGTTTCTTATACGCCCTTGACATCGCAAGTACTTCTTCCGGCTGAACCGGCGATTTTCCGCTCTCATATTTCTCAATCCGGCTGTCCGAAATAAACCCGATCGCCTCGCTGGCTTCTTCCCGGGTCATCCCGGCCTCTTCCCGGCAGCGCTGGTAAATGCTCTTATTTTCTTTCGTTGATCTCTTTCCCACTTTTTTCCTTCCAGAGCAGATGGTCGTGACACGCGTCGAAGTCCTGGTCCCGTTCCGCGACAATTCACTGCTTTTCAGTATCATCTTATCATGTTACCGGAATTTTGACGACCGGCATACCTTCTGCAAATTTGCTTCCGGCCGCTGATATTTGCGTCCCGCTGCGATATACTACAGGAAGTGAATTTAACTGTGCGGTTATAAATTTCAGAGAACAGAGGGAGCAGAATGGAAGATTACACGAAGATTTTTTCTCTTGAAGGAAAGAAGGCCCTGATCACAGGCGGAACGGGCGGCCTGGGAAGTGAAGTTGCTGCGGCGTTCCGGCAGCTCGGAGCCCAAACAGCCGTGTGCGGACGGCATGCAGGAGAAGGATGTGTTCCGCCGGCGGAATACAAAAATGGTGAAGATGACAGAAGCCTTTTTATCCGCTGTGACATAACGGATGAAGCCGATGTAAAAGCTATGATGGATACGATTGAATCTGTCTTCGGCACGCTGGATATTGTCGTGAACTGCGCCGGAATGAATAAGCTGATAGCAGCGGAAAACTACGACACAGCCACTTTTGAAAAGGTGATGAAGCTGAATGTCACCGGAACATTTCTTGTCAACCGGGAGGCGGCAGACCGTTTTTTGATTCCGAAACACGCCGGGAAGATCATCAACTTTTCGTCCGTGAAAAGTTTCCTCGGAACCGACAAGGATTACATTGCTTACTGCACCAGCAAAGGCGCCATCAACATGTACACAAAGCAGCTCGCCTGCGAATGGGGAAAGTACGGAATCTGCGTGAATGCCATCGCGCCGACGTTCGTGCGCACACCGATCAACTCGTTCCAGCTGGATGATCCTGTGTTCTACAAATCCCTCACAGACCGCATTCCGCTCGGCCGCATCGGAATGAAGAAAGACATCGCTTCCGCAGCCATCTTCCTCGCATCGGAAGCTTCCGACTTCGTCAGCGGTCAGGTCCTTGCGGTCGACGGAGGACTGACGGCAAAGCAGTAAAGATCCCGTGTGCGGACGGGCTTACTTGCACTTGCTGGCGAGCTTGCCAGTGGACGGCCAGCGTTCCTTTTGCAGCCGGGTGTCAGCAAATAGCAAGTTTATGAGAATCCCGATGACAGCATAACCTGCTATACGAATCGGCCGTCAACAATTTACGAATTCGTGAGAATCCCGATGATGTTTTTACCAGCCGAAACGGACCGGGATCATCTATCTTCAGGATATTAAAAAATCCCGGTGACGTTTTCACCTTTTTTAAAGGCGGATCGTCATCGGGATTTTCTTTTTTCTTATTATTGCTGATTCAGCCCGAAATCCAAGCCAAATTCAGCATCGGAACCGGGCTTTCAGGTTAATTCTGCTGACCGCATCAGCCAGCCGGCCTTTTTTTGCTCAGCTTAAAACGCAGCCTTGAAGATGTTGATGATGTCATCCTTGGTAAGCGGTACGAAGCAGCCGACGCTGCCCTTCGCTGCCTTTTCGGCCATGATTTCAAAGTGTTCGTCGCTGGTGATGCCGACAGCGCGCAGATTTGCCGGAAGTTCCATGGTCTCGAAGAGGAACTTTCTCGTGCACTCGATTGCTTTCTTCGCGGTGCTCTTGTCATCGTCGTCTGCAATGCCCCATACGTTGCGGCCGTAGGTCGCGAAGTTTTCTGCTGTCGTCGGGTCTTTTGCAAGGACGTACTCCATCCATACCGGCGTCAGAATCGCGAGGCCCTGGCCGTGTGTGATGTCATAGAATGCGGAAAGCTCATGCTCCATCGGATGTACGCACCATGCCGGCTGGCTGCCATTTGCAATCAGGCCGTTGATGGCATGGCTGGCCGCCCACATCAGGTTCGCGCGGGCGTCATAGTTATCCGGCTGCGCAAGAGCGACCGGACCGTATTTAATCATGGTCTTCAGAAGTCCTTCCGCGAAGCGGGCCTGTACATCGACACCCTTTTCCTTCGTGAAGTAGTTCTCAAATGTGTGGCTCATCATGTCAGCGGTTCCGGCTGCCGTCTGTTTCCTCGAAACAGAGAAGGTGTAGGTCGGATCCAGGATCGACATCGTCGGCTTCATGCAGTCCGCGCCGGTGCCCCACTTCTCGTTCTTGGACATATCCGAGATAACTGCGAACTGGTCCATCTCCGAACCGGTTGCCGAAAGGGTCAGTACCGAGAAGATCGGAAGAGCCGTCACTGCCTTGGAGCCGTCGAGCACGAGATCCCACGCGTCGCCGTCATACTTTGCGCCTGCCGCTACAACCTTTGCACAGTCGATCGTGCTGCCGCCCCCGATGGCGAGCACCATGTCGATCTTTTCATCCTTGCACATCGTGACGCCCTTGCGGACAGTCTCGATCTTCGGGTTCGGCTCAACGCCGGAAAGTTCATACACCGTAAGACCGGCATCGCCCATGATCTTCATGGCTCTGTCATAGATGCCGTTTCTCTTGATGCTTCCACCGCCGTAAACGAGGAGCACCTTCGTCCCGTACTCTTTCAGCTCTGACAGATGAGAGATCTGCCCCTTGCCGAAATAAATCTTTGTCGGAACATAGAATCTGAAATTGTACATTCTGTAAACCTCCTGACACGGAATAATTGTGCTGAAATGCACATCTTTTTTATACAATACCACTTTTCAAGACCAGGTGGGCAGGGAAAACGGATGTTTGGCCGTTACCCGGGCGGCAAAGTCAACGAAGAAGCAAGTTTCCCGCCTGTTTCGTTGACGCCGGCACTCTACCCTTCACCCTTCGCGCATAAGCTACGCGCTGCTTCGCACTTCGTGCTCATTTCCGTTGCCGCACCAAGAGCTGGCGCATTTTTGCGTGCAAGCACGCAAAAGCGCCTTGCTCTGGTGCTGGCTTATGCGCTAAAAAAGCCCCGGAAGCTTCCCGCCGGCCACTTTCTGGCGGCAGCGGAAACTTCCGGGTCTTTCATTCATTTGCCATTGAAGGCATATTTCAGATTACTTGTTTTCTTCTCTTCTCTTGCGGAGCGTCTCGATGTTGGCACCTACTTTGCTGCGGGTCAGCGGATAGATGAAGAGCAGTACCAGAGCCATGCAGAGGAACAGGATGGCCGGAACACATGTCGCCATA
Source organism: uncultured Lachnospiraceae bacterium (assembly GCA_900314255.1). Taxonomy (GTDB): domain Bacteria; phylum Bacillota; class Clostridia; order Lachnospirales; family Lachnospiraceae; genus UBA4285. The sequence continues at coordinate 9,102 of OMUP01000095.1, forward strand.
TCATAGATTCTGTTGACAACAGCTGTATCGAATGCCGTAGCGGTCGTGTAGCCGGCTGCTGTGAGCATAGCGCCGGAAAGACCGGAAGAACCAGCCTGTCCGAGCTTGCGGGCGAAGGAGTATACAGAATATACTGTGCCGTCCGAACGAAGGTGATGCTTTACTTCGATGTCATCGATAACATCGATGATCATTGCCCAGCACAGCAGGTTGAAGAAAGCCATGCCGGCATACGTGATGCAGTACATAACGATGTACACGACTACGTTATGTGTGTGGATCATAAACACAACAAACTCAGAAGCGGCTGCTACAAGAGCGCCGGCAGCTGCCAGTTCCTTCTTGCCGAACTTTGCCGACAGCTTCGTGACGAAGGTAGAAAGCACCAGAACAATGACGCAGCCGACCAGAGCGGAGATCGACAGGAATGCCGTATTGTTGAAATAGTTCGGATAAATGTAGTTGGCCATGTTGGACAGCGTCAGCTGTGCCAGAAGCAGAAGCAGAGCTGCGATGATGATGCCGAGGAATGCGCGGTTTGTGAAGATGATGCCGAACAGCTGCGCAACATTCTTCTGATCTTCCTTCTTGTTCTCAATCTTTACACGCTCGGTGGTCAGATGATAGCAGACCATGTAGACAAGGAACGCCAGGATCGAGCAGACAGCCGATGCCATCATCAGCTTGTTGCCGCTGAGTACGGACTGGCCCGCTTCATTCTTGGTGTATACAACCATCGGGAGCACGACAGCGATGATGATCTGCGCAATCGTTGCGCCGATGTTACGCCATGTGGAAAGTTCGGTACGCTGCTTTGCGTCGTCGGTCATGGCAGATGCCATTGAGCCGTAAGGAATGTTCACGCCTGTGTAGCATACAGAGCCCCAGAGCAGATAGGTGAAGAACATCCAGAAAATCTTAAAGCCCATCGGCTTGTCGGCGAAGTATGGCGCGAAGATAAGGAACGATGCTACCGCAACCGGCCCCGCGAAACGGCGGATCCACGGCGCGAATTTACCTTTTGCCGTGTAGCCGGAGCGGTCGCAGATCTGGCCCATCGCCACATCCGTGAATGCGTCGACCACCTTGGCCGCCATCATCATCACACCTACGATCGCGGCGCTGACATCCATGACGTCCGTGTAAAACTTCATCATGAACATTGCCGCGATGACAAATGTCAGATCGTTTGCGAAGTCACCGGCCGCATAGCCGATCTTGTCGCGCATGCCGAAAGGACGCTTCGCATTTTCTTCGAACTTCGCGAGCGCTTCTGCACTGCCTGTCTTACTCATAATCTCTCATCCTCCTTGATAAATTTTTATCTGAAGTGATAGGGCGTGTGAAAAAACGAAAGTTTTTTCATGCGTCCTTTTCCTTTCGTAGATAAAATCAGCTTTTTCCCTTAAAAAGGGTATAATTCCCCTTTCCCCATAAATCGGATGCTTATCAGGCAAATGCAACAGTGCTTTTTCTCATCTGCTTGTTGTAAAATTTATAGAGATTCTGTCCGATAGAAACCAGAAAGACTTCAAGCACTACGGATTTGAGGCCTCTTCGGACAATTCTTTTATACCATCTGTCATTCTTCATGATACCAAATGTTCCTTCGGCCTGTATTGATCGGTTCATTCTGAGAAGCGCTCCGTGGATACTTTCCAGATTGCTGATCACTTCCTTGTGCATAGCTGTGAGTTCCCGGTTGATCCTTACCGTTCGGTTCTTATCTGTCTTTTTGCATCTCGCCGCATAGGGACAGCCGCGGCAGTCTTCGCATTGATAGATTTCTTCCTGCCTTCCGTACTGATTTCCTCGCACATTCCTGCGGTACTGCAGATGAAACGCCTTTCCATTTGGACAGCGCATGATTCCGTCTTTACCGATTGGAAAATTCACTGCACGGAATGGATCGTCATGGTAGTTCCGGTCTTTCGTCTCTTTCTTGAACATGGGAAATTTCATGTATTTTTCCATTCCGGATTGTTCGCAGAAAATATAGTTGTTGTAGGAGCCATAGCCTGCATCCGCAACCGGATATTTCGGATAGAAACCATAGACTTTCTTGAATTTATTCATTAACGGGACAAAACAGTCCATGTCTGAGCGGTAGTGATTTACATCAACGACTGCGATATATTCGTCGGCGACGCCAACCTGAACATTATAGGCAGGAAGAAGCTGATCATTCCTCATGTAGTCCGTTTTGATCCGCATAAAAGTGGCGGAGTGATCTGTCTTGGAATAGCTGTTTCTTTCATCACCGCAGATAGAGATCTTTTCAACATACTCTTCAAGCTTGCCGGCATATTCTACAAGTTTCTCATAATGGCGCTGCTGAATCGTTTTGCGGTGGCCTCTTCCGTGAACGAACTCGGTTTCCTTCAGCTGATACAGTTCAGCATACTTTTCTGCCGCTTCCCTGATGTACTCGGGAGCGTATTCTGTATTGATACTGAATCGGACATTTGTGTACTGTAATTCGTCGTTGATCGCATTGAACAGCGCTGTTATCTTGTTAAAGAGCCGGTATCTTGACTTTTCTGTGGCCTTCTTCCAAACCCAGGAGTATTTGTTTGCGTTCGCTTCAAACTTGGAACCATCTATGTAGAGATGCTGAAGATCCACGTGTTCTTTCTCGAATATCGTTTTATTTATGTCGTTGAATATTTCTTCGATGGAATCCCCTAGAACCTCATTGATAAAGTATCCAAAAGTGCGATAAGACGGAGTTTCGTGCTCCATAAGATACATGAAACGGAGATTGATCCGGCACTGGTCCTCCAGTTCACGCAATGAAATATAGCCATTCATCATGAATCCGAATAATACTGTTTTCAACATGCTGACCGGGTTATATCTCAGCCTGCCCGTATAATGTTTCGGTAAGCATTTGAGATATTTCTCCAGCTTGATTTCTCCCATGAATCTGTCAAAAGTCAGCACCGGATCACAAATATCCAGATAATCAGAAATAAGCATTGGCAAAACTGCCTGTTTGGGATTAGAATAAATGTTGTTAATATTAAACATCACAATTTAATTTTAACACAAAAAGAAGAACCTCGGGCTCTCACGAGTCCTTGGTTCTTCTTTTTATGGGCTGTGTTTTTTCACAGCCCCTT
>OMUP01000142.1 GCA_900314255.1 uncultured Lachnospiraceae bacterium
TTGTTCATGGAGTGCTGGTCCGCCACCATGATCGCATATCGAAGCTGCTGCAGCGTCATACTGTTTCTCCTTCCTGCGTCTTTTCCTTCCCATCATAATCGTCCAGGAAGGAATGCGTCACGCCGTCCTTCTTGTACGCCAGAACGGTTGAGAGATTGACATTGGTCATGGAATTAAAAATATTGCTCTCGACAAACGGGTTGTCCTTCTTCATCTGGCGGATAAGCTTCTTGGTCGCAAGCCGCGCAGAATTGGTCGTGCCGTCTGATGCACAGGTCGTGCAGGTTTCGGTGAAGTGGCAGGCGCACTGCAGAAAATGCAGATTGTTCTCGTCCCTCCACCGCTTGATGGTGTCCTCGCGCACCAGATACAGCGGCCGGATCAGTTCCATGCCGGGGAAATTCGTGCTGTGAAGCTTTGGCATCATGGTCTGGATCTGCGCCCCGTAGAGCATTCCCATCAGGCTCGTCTCGATCACATCGTCGTAGTGATGTCCGAGTGCGATCTTGTTGCACCCCAGCTCCTGTGCCTTGCTGTACAGGTACCCGCGGCGCATCCTGGCGCACAGATAACACGGCGACTTCGGGACCTTGTCCACGGTGTCAAAGATGTCCGACTTGAAAAATGTGATCGGGATCCCTAAGATCTTTGCATTCTGCTCGATGATGTGGCGGTTGGCCGCATTGTACCCCGGATCCATGCACAGATACAGAACCGAGAAGTCAAACTTGTTCTGCCTTTTCAGCTCCTGAAAGCACTTTGCCATGAGCATCGAGTCCTTGCCGCCCGAGATGCACACGGCGATCTTGTCGCCCGGCTTCACCAGTTCGTACAGCCGCACGGCTTTCGTGAACTTCGAGAGGATCGACTTGTGGAATTCCTTGCGGATGCTCTGCTCGATCTGCCTTGTGCGCTGCTGCCTTGCCGCCTCGCTGTGCTGTTCCTCCGTCGCCAGCGCGTGGATCACCCACGCGTCATATCCGCCTTCCATGTCATACACCGTCAGGCCGCCCTTTTCGCGAAGCCACCCGGCGGCAGCTCCTGACCTCACACCGGACTTGCAGAACACACAGACCGGCCGGCCGGACGCCGCATGGATCACTTTATAAAGGATCCGCTTCTCTTCCACCTCATTGTCCTCATATCCGCCCGCCGCGATCGGAAAATGACTCTGCGCCTCATGGTACGCTTCCGGCACGACGCCGTAGTGCAGCTGGTCGTCTTCCCGGATATCCAGTAATATATAGGAAGTTTCCGGTACCAGGTCCAGCTGTTCCCAGGTCCTTGTAAAGCTGTTTTCCGAAATTTCAGTAAGTTCCATCTTGAGAGTCTCTCTCCTGATTCAGCGTGACTGTCGGCCCGCCCGGGGCCTTTCCCTGCCCCCTGCGGACAATTAACGCGACTATATCACAGTTGTTTTTTCTGTTCAAGTCACAAGCTATAGCAAGTGTCAAATACAGGAAATGGATAAGGCGACGCTAACGAAAGCCGCCCGGGTACGTGATGTACCTGGGCGGCTTTGCTCCCATGGGGTTTCGTTATTCTGATTAAAATGTAAAGAAGAGTCCCATTTTCCGCAGTGGTTTGCGCAGTGCCATATAAAGCACGACAACGATGACCGCAGATACTACGGAATTGATGACAGTTACGCCGAAGTTGATGGCAAAGGACACATCGGCTGCAGGCTTTCCGAGGACCAGGATCTTGTACACGTAGCGGAGCGACGGATCAACGAAAACGTTGAAGAGAAGTCCGACGATTGTGGAAATGATAACCCACTTCAGGATTCCCTTTGTATCGGTCCGGGTCGTGATGTGACCGGCTTTGTGTGCGATCAGTCCGACGATGACGCCCATCAGGAACTTCACGATGAAGGTCACCGGCGATTCGACGATATACACCGGATCAAGCAGATCACCGATCGTAAGGCCGATGGCGCCGCCGATTCCTCCGTACACGCTGCCAAGGAACAGAGCTCCCAGAACGACGAACGCATTCCCGAGATGCACCGAAACCTGACCGCCGCCCGGCGTTGGAATCCGGATGGAAAGGAAGGTAAATACCACATACGTGATCGCCGCGAAGACAGCCGCAAACGCAAGTTTTTTGATGTGATCCGGCCTCTCCTGTGCTTTTGATGCATTTGCTGCATTTGCTGTTACACTTGCCATACTCAAATCCTCTCTTCTCTCAAGTTTTCTGCTTCCGCAGATCTTGAACACAAGTATAGCCGGATTTGGTATTATGACAATTGCCAGTTTTTGGTAATTTTATATGACCAGTTTGTCATCCCTTTACCGCGCCGAGGGCCACGCCGCCGACGATGTAGCGGGAAAGAATGATGTACACGATAATGACCGGGAAGATGGAGAAGGCAATCATCATGTACACCTGCCCCATATCAAACTTCAGCCAGTCGGCCGCACGCAGCTGGGCGATCAGGATCGGGAGCGTCTTCATCTTGTCGTTGTGCAGAATCAGAGCCGGAGTGAAGTAGTTATTCCAGCTTCCGACAAATGCGAAGATCATCTGAACCGCAATGGCCGGCTTCATGATCGGCAGCACAATGCTGTTGAATGTGCGGAATTCCGACGCGCCGTCGATTCTTGACGCCTCGACCAGCGACATCGGCAGAGCGCTCTCCATGTACTGCTTCATGTAGTAGAACACGGCCGGCGACGCGATGGCCGGAATGATCAGCGGAATGAAGTTGTCCTCCAGCCCCATTCTGTCGACGAGCTGTACAAACCCAAGCGCCGTGACCTGTGTCGGAATCATCATGACGCTTAAGATGAACGTGAACATGAACTTCTTCAGCCTGAAATCATAGACATGAATCGCATAGGCAGTCATCGACGAGAAGTACACCGTCAGAACCGATGAAGTGATCGCGATGAAGAAGCTGTTGAACAGGCCGTTAAAAACTGGCAGCGTCCCGTGGATCAGGTTATTCCAGTTCTCAATCAGATGCGTGCTTGGAACCGGCGAGAAACCGCGCCCCAGCTCGCCGTTGGAACGGGTCGCGTTGATGAACAGAATATAGAACCACACCAGGCACAGGAACGACATGATGGCAAGTACGATGTACGCCACCACCTGACGTGCGCGCACCGGATGTCTGTTTTTCTTCATTTTCTTCTGTTCCATGACCTTCATCTCCTTTTCGCTTTCCTGGCGGATTTAGCCGGCTTTCCGTAACTGTCATCCCCCGTGCCGCCGATCATGCGGTAAACGAGAAGGCTCAGAAGCCCTGTGATGATAAACAGAATAACCGAGAGTGCACCGGCCATACCATAGTTCTTGCTGTACAAATGATTGTTCAGGTACATGATCATCGTCATGGATGCACGGTTCGGATCACCTGTGCCGCCGGTCAGGATCTGCGGAACATCGAACATCTGCAGTCCGCCGATCAGCGATGTGATCACTACATACAGGAGAATCGGCTTGAGAAGCGGCAGTGTGATCTTCCAGAACACCTGAGAGGGCGTGGCGCCGTCCACCTGTGCCGCCTCATAAAGCGATGTGTCGATGCCGAGCATTCCGGCCATCAGCAGGATCGTCGTGTTGCCGAACCACATGATGAAGTTCATGAAAGCAACCAGCCCTCTCGTGCTCCCGACATGTGAGAAGAACGAGTACGGCTGCAACAGGATTCCCGCTCCGACAAGAATCGAATTGATCGGCCCGGAATCCGAAAACAGTGTAAAAAACAACATGGCAAATGCTGCCGCCATGATCAGATTCGGAAGATAGATGACCGTCTTGAAAAATCTCTGGCCCTTCAGACGCAGCGACGGATCGGAAAACCAGTAGGCAAGAATCAGCGAAATTACGATCT
>OMUP01000146.1 GCA_900314255.1 uncultured Lachnospiraceae bacterium
ATGTGCGAGGCGCCGAACACGGTCGATCAGGAGCAGCTCGACGAGCTCCATATCGACGTGCAGAAAACAGAGGAGTGACGAAACGTCACGGACCAGGAGAAAGGAGACAGGATATGTATTCACTGGATGAGGTGAGAGCGGTCGACCCGGAAGTGGCGTCGGCGATCGAACAGGAACTCGGCCGTCAGCGCGATCACATCGAGCTGATCGCCAGCGAGAACATCGTCAGCAAGGCTGTCATGGCGGCCATGGGCAGCGTTCTCACAAACAAGTATGCGGAAGGCTACCCGGGGCACCGCTATTACGGCGGCTGTGAGTACGTGGACATCGTGGAGGATCTGGCCCGCGAGCGCGCAAAGGAGCTGTTCCACTGCACATATGCCAATGTTCAGCCGCACTCCGGCGCACAGGCCAATCTCGCTGCATTTTTCGCGATGATGGAGCCTGGCGACACCTATATGGGCATGAGCCTTGACGCGGGCGGCCATCTGTCCCACGGCTCACCGGTCAACATCTCCGGCAAGTATTTCCATCAGGTTCCGTATGGCGTGAATTCCGACGGCTTCATCGACTATGACGAGGTCGAGAGAATTGCGAAGGAATGCCATCCGAAGGTCATCATCGCCGGTGCTTCCTGCTACGCGAGAATCATCGATTTCAAGCGCTTCCGCGAGATCTGCGATGAGGTCGGAGCATATCTGATGGTCGACATCGCGCACATCGCGGGTCTTGTCGCGGCCGGACTTCATCCGAGCCCGATCCCGTATGCGGATGTCGTGACGACGACGACTCACAAGACACTCCGCGGACCGCGCGGCGGCATGATTCTTTCTTCCCAGGAGACGGCCGACAAGCTCAAGCTCAACAAGGCTGTATTCCCGGGTATCCAGGGCGGCCCGCTGATGCATGTCATCGCGGCCAAGGCTGTCTGCCTGAAGGAAGCGCTGGATCCGTCCTTCAAGGTCTATGCGCAGAATATCCTGGACAATGCCCAGGCACTCTGCAAGGCACTGCAGTCAAGAGGCTATGATATTGTCTCCGGCGGCACAGACAATCACCTGATGTGTGTTGATCTGAGAAGCAAAGACAAGACCGGCAAAGAGGTCGAGAAGCTCCTCGATGCGGCAGGCATCACGGTCAACAAGGAGTCCGTTCCGGATGATCCGAAGTCTCCGTTCGTGACAAGCGGAATCCGTCTTGGCACGCCGGCTGTCACAACCCGCGGCTTCACGGTCGATGACATGGACCGTGTTGCTGAGGCAATGGATCTGCTGATCAGCGACTACGACGCAAATCACGAGCGCGCCGAAGCCATTGTGAAAGAGCTCACAGACGCTCACCCGATCTATCAGTAACATTTTTTCTGGCAAATGCATGAAACAAAACCCCCTGCGGGAAGCATGAGACTTCCTGCAGGGGTTTTTGCGCCGGCGGGTATTAGTTTAGTTCGGGGGTCAACGGAAATGAAAAAGAAGCTTGTTTCCGGTGCTGTTTTGCCTGAGACCAGCCTGACGGGTCAGCGGAAATGAAAAACAAACTTGTTTCCGGTGCGCCGGCGGGGTGATCTGGAGGCAGGGTGTCAGCGGAATTCGGAAAGCAAGTCATTTCCGGTGCGCCTGGGAGCCCTCTGGCTGGCCTCTGATCATCGGAAAACAAGTTATGGGCTCTTCCGGTGCTCTTTTCAGTTCCTTTTGGGTTATTCTGTCATCGAGATAAAGTTTACTGCTTGTTTTGATGACACCTTACCCGACTTTCGGGCCAAATTGTCAACGGAAATAACAATAAGTCAATTTCCGCTGCCCGGGAAGTCTAAACGGACTTCAAAATAGCAGCGGAAATATACAGGAAGCCCTTTTCCGATGCTTGGTGAGTCCGAATCGGTCTCAGTGAAAGCTGAGAATGCAGCACGATGATTTGCTTCTTGGAAAGAACGATCATTTGGCAAGTACCTTATAAGCTTTTCGGTTTTTTTCAATTAGTCGTTTGGAAACAGCAAGCACATCCTCGTCACTGGCAGTCTGCGCCTTTTCAGTGCTGATATTCATGATGAGTGCCTCCATAATTAATGTATTTATCATATGATAATAATAGGATGTATTCAACCTATTCATAGTGCGATTAGCTGTTTGTTCGATGCTTATTCCCCGGTGGGGTGTTCTTTAACACTTGACAGCCCTTTCCTTAATGATTAAAGTAGGAAAGTGCGAGTGGAAACTGGCAGGAAAGCGGCTGGAGACGGAAACGGGACGGCATGCGCGTGAGGGCGCCTTAGGTCATTGATCATTTCTTCTCCCGGCTCACCGACGGAGTAAAACTCTCAGGTACAAGAGAACTGTCAGCGGATCGCAACTCTGGAGATGCCCGGGTAAGACAGGGAGCCGAAGGGGAAAGCACAGACGGTCTGCGGGGCGCGTGAAGACGCGGATAACGGACCAGCAGCGAATCTCTCAGGCAAAAGGACAGAGACGGCAGAAAGCCGCTTTTCTTTACGTGCAGCAGCTGCCTTTGTTCTCACAGACATTCCTTATTCGTCTTTTTGAATTCCCGTATCGTCTCCGGTTATTTTAAACAAGAGAGGGAGTACGTACGATGTGGGGAGCAATTAATTCAGTACTGAACGCCATCGA
>OMUP01000187.1 GCA_900314255.1 uncultured Lachnospiraceae bacterium
GCCCACACAAGTGCCGGCCCGACGCCAGCGTCGATGGTTATATCGTAAAAATGTCCGGGGATCAGTCCCTCGATCACAAAATAATCCCCCGGCATATACTCTCCCGCCCAGGCCAGCACCGCCTCGTGCTCCCCGGCCGCCGACACCTTGCAGGAATCATCCCACGACTTTCTGAGTGTAATCTTCATGACAAATGTCCATTTCCTTCCCGTCAGCCTCACCGGCTCTTGTTTTGTTTTTCAGTATACACACTTCCCGATCTCTTTTTAATGCGATTTTTCAATCGTTCCATGCCAAATCTTTTGAAAGCACATAAAAATTGCCTGGCGGAATCAGGAAAATCCCCCGCCAGGCGGCTGATGCGCAGCTGCTTATGTATTTACTTTTCTCTGCTTCTGCGTCGTAAAACCAGATTAACCGTTATCGCAGCGGCACAGACTGCCATAATGAGTCCGAACAGCCCCATGTGGGAGTGATCGCCGGTAGACGGAACACTTTCCTGTACGGTCACGACACCTGTAGTTGTCGTCTCCGTATCCTGAGCCGGATCAGTCTGTGATGTTTCAGACATTAAAGTACTTTCTGTTCCGGCCGCAGTCTTATTGGCTGTTTCCGAAGACACTGATTCTGATGTTGTCTGCAGCTCTGCTGCTGTTGTTTTCGGCACTATCGGTATCTCTGTTGTCGAGGTAGTCGACGGAATGGTTGTTGTTGTCGCTGACTCCTTCGTTTCCGGCGTATAGCTGTTGGTGATTACATAACCGTCTTCCGCATCACCCGTGACGGCACTGGTATATCCGTCAGGCGTATTGATCTCCTGCACGGTATAGCTGATATCCTGCCGTCAGACTGAAACTGCCGTTTCTGTTAATCTGTGTCTGCTCACTCTCTTCTCTTACACCATCCGGAAGAACCAATGTAAAACTGGCGTTATAATTTTCCGGGACCGAAAGCGTGAGCGGGTATGTATGCCATTTGCCATCCTCGGTGCTGTAATAGAATGACAGATCCCCCGTCACAGAAACGTTTGCACTGCTCGGTTCTTCGTTAAGGATTGTGTAATTTTCTGCCGCTGCAAGCAGGTTGTCAGCCAGCCCGCTTGTTATAACACTGTTATTATTGGATACGCCACATTCATAAAGATACTGCCATACTGCATTGCTTGTAGCTGTATATGCCTGTGAGGCAGTAACATAGTATCCGTTCACAAAAAGCTCAATATAAGCTTCTTTTGCATTGAAGCCGAAATTAAGCAAGCAGTACGCAGCCTCCCAGAAGGCAATATTCTGGATTTTTTCATAGGTCAGGCCGGAAGCGGTCGTCTTTCCGCCGGTATATGTATAAGTCTCCTGCATGAACTGCAAAAGTTTGCTGTAATTTTCTCCGCTTGTCGAATTCTCCAGGGTAAAAACTGTTGTTCCAAGGCTGTCCGGGAAGTTCCATGTACAACTTAGAAAACGGATGATTACTCAGCCTGAACGGTATAAACCGTCCCGGCGAACAGTATCGAATTGTCGTCTCCTGTGACAACGAAAAGGAACGGCCTGTCGAGGACAAATGAAATCTCATTTTCCGGCGGAAGTGCGGCCATCGTCATCCCGAATTCCGTATACGCAGCACCTGTCACGCCTTCTTCATCAATCATTACCATGGCGGCGTGATCCGCCTTGGCAAGACAAACTGGCGGGTTTTCTGATGCCGGCAGCAGTGCTGAAAAGTCCGCTCTGCCCGCATCAAAAGCATCCGTGACGCCAAGCTTCTGCAGCGGTGCGATGAGATCGGTCTTTGATGAAGCGGAAAATTTCGGTATCGATTCCCGGATTCTGGCCTGGACGGCACCGTCAGATTCATACGGATTTTCCAGGAGTGACAGAACCTGATCGTCATCAATCAGATTCTGCGGACTGAGTCCTTCTTCCGGCAGGAAAAAATACATCGTTCCGACATCTGCGATGCTGCGCGCAATACCTGAGAATTGTTCTCCGTAATAATATGTGCCGGTCTCGGTGCCATTCAGAAACGGGACCGTTTCATCTCCACGGCTCCCGTGGAAGATGCTCTCCTTCGTCTCCTGCTCAGAGAACGGCTCGGACCACTGTCCCTTCAGATACAGCGTGGAAACCATTTCCATCGCCGTGTCTTTTTCTGTTTTCATGCCAGACACATAGTCCTGCAGAAGATTTCCGGTCTTTTCATTGGTCCAGTTCTGAAGCGCCTTGTTCATCTCTTCCGAGCCCATAACGCCGCTGAATGAATCTGCCCGGTACACTGACGAAAGTTTCTGCAGGCACTCCTGACTGGTGTACAGACTGCTGTTCAGCCACACACTGCTTCCCGGCATCACCTTGCAGACCGGTGTATCTGCATATCCGGCATCAAAAAGGTACTGCGCTCTTTCCCGCATCTGCGCGATATCAGCGCAGCCTGTAAGATTCAGAATCTGTTCTCTCGTTGCGCCGTCTGCTGCCTCCGAGAGCATTCCCAGGGCAAGATACAGATTCACCGGTGAGACAACCGTGTTCGTGTCCTCACCGGAAAGAATTTCCCGCATCACTTCCCGGTAAAACGGATAGATCTGCATCTGAAAGTTCCCCACTTTCATTTCTGCTTCCCGGCGGCCCTGAAGCCACTTTACATACTCTTCGCTGTTGATGAAATCTGACGCTCCGCCTTTAATGGAATCCGGCACTTCGGCCTTCACCGTGCTGATCCCGGAGCCCGCAGATCCGCATCCGGAAAGACCAAGGCACAGCAAAAGAAGCAGCGGAAGTTTTCTTCTCATAGCTTCCTCCTGTCTGATATACTTTCACGAATCATTCTTTTCTGATTTCAGGATATCAGGCACAGAAGCCCAAGTCAATGAGCAGCTCTCAGCACTCCTTCGGACGGTTCTGGCGAATAACTTCTACCACCTTTGTCGCAGCCGCCTCACGGAATGCGCGGTCATGCTCGACAAAAATCAGCGTCGGGCAGGCGCTCCGGATCAGATCTTCAATCTGAATCCGGGAAGCGATGTCGATGTAGTTGAGCGGCTCATCCCAGACATACAGATGCGCCCGCTGGCACAGGCTCCTGGCAAGCAGCACTTTTTTCCTCTGCCCGGCCGAGTACGATGCCATATCCTTCTCAAACTGAAGCCTCGGAAATCCCAGCTTGCGCAGCATCATCAGGAACAGACTCTCATCAATCCCGGCATCCCTGGCAAATGCGGACAGATTCCCCCGAAGACCTGACATATCCTGCGGAATATAGGAAACAATCAGTCCTGACCCGATCTTCACACTGCCGCTGTGCGGGATATCCTGTCCCGCCAGCAGTTTCAGCAGACTTGATTTTCCCGATCCGTTTCCGCCGTCAAGCGCGATTCTGTCACCGGATCTGCACTCAAACGTAACCGGCCGGCAGATCTCGTGTCCGTCAAACACAGGCGCCGCAGCAGTAAAGGAAAAAAGCCTGTCGGTAAAATACGGAAGCGGCTCTATTTTCAGGCCTTCAGTCTGTTCCCGGTTGCGCAGCAGTCCCTTTTTCTCCTCGAGGGCGCGCTGCTGGCGGTTCTCAGCCGCCTTCACGCGCTTCATCAGCTTCGCTGACTTGTGGCCGATATATCCCCGGTCCACCGGCCCGTTTCCGAATTTGGACGCTTCCGTTTTCCTGGACCAGCCGGCGGTCCGGCCAGCTGCCCTCTGCAGATCAGCGACCTGACGGCTGAGCTTTTCGTTCTCGGACTCCTCAAACGACTGCTGCCGCATGAAATTCTCGTACCACACGGAGAAGTTGCCGCTCGTAACCTGAATGTCCGACCGGTTGATCGAAAGAATGTGGTCCACACATCCGTCCAGAAAGTACCGGTCATGGGACACCAGAATGAACCCCTTCTTGCGGTTCAGATACGCCGAAACCATCTCCCGCGCCTTCTCATCCAGATGATTGGTCGGCTCATCGATGAGCAGGAAATTTCCTTCCTTCAGAAAAAGCGCCGCAAGAAGGACCTTTGTCTGTTCTCCGCCTGACAGCGTGGAAAAAGGTCTGGTGAGCACATCGCCATTTACCGCAAGAGCGGACAGTTCACGGTTCAGCTCCCAGTCCGCTGCCTGCGGGCAGATCTCTGAGAGCACATCACCTGTCATCTTTTCCTTATCCGGGACCTCATATGGAAAATAGTCAAATATAACAGAACTGATAATTTTCCCTCTGTATTCATACTGCCCCATCAGGAGTTTCAGAAGCGTCGTCTTTCCGCGGCCATTTCTGCCGATCAGCCCGAGTTTCCAGTCCGTGTCGATCTGAAAACTGATATTTTCAAAAACATCGTCCTCGCCTGCAGGATAGGAAAACGTCAGATTTTCAACCTTTATCATGGACATATGCATATTTCCTTATTAAACAAGAAAAATGCCGCGGGAAAGGCAAGTTCCCGCAGCACCCGCTTTTTCAAATATCTTCCACGTCCGTCACGGCAAATCCGTGCCGGATAAGCAGCTCTGCTGCCACGCCGGGCCCGCTCACAAGCCTGCCGCCAAACGTCCCGTCGTAGTGCTGCTTTACGCCGCAGCTGGGACTGCGGGACTGCAGAATGATCTGATCCGGCTTTTCCCGTTCTGCAATTGTGAGACATTTACAAGCTCCGGCGCGGAAAGCCTCATCGACATCCCGTCCGTCTTTTGTGATCACCCTGCCGTCCCGGATTTCCGACGGCGTGCGCGGCGTCGGAAGACCGCCCATCACCTCCGGGCAGACGGGGATAACCGTACTGCCTTCGGCAAGCTGCAGGACTTTTTCATTCCGGTTGTTTCCGCCGTTGTATTTGCAGTTGTACCCCAGCAGACAGGCGCTGATCATAAGCTTCATGCTTTTCATATCCTTTCACAGACGAAAAATCCGTGTCCCGCCGAAATGCGAGGTACGCTCAGAACAGGCAGGAAATCAGTGCCAGAACCGGCAGACCTCCCTGCATCAGAATGATCTTCGGATCGCTGGTGAAACTGCCGTACAGCGCCACAGCCACAATATAAACCAGTTACTGATTATACCCGAAGGCCCCGGATGGCGCAAGAATCCCGTTATGATCACTATTTTCCGACCCGTATCCGTGCCGGGGAAAAGACAAATCCTACAAAAGGCAGTATACTGAAAAGAAAAAAGGAGAAACTTCCATGGAAGATATTCTGGAAGTCCTGAAAGGCAGACGTTCTGTCCGCCGTTACAAATCCGATCCGGTACCGGAAGAGCTGCTTGGCAAGATTGTTGAAGCCGGCCTGTACGCGCCGACCGGCATGAACCGTCAGGAAACGATCATTCTGAAAATCACCAGGCCTGAGGTCGTGAGGCAGCTCGGCCTCGCAAACGGCAGACTGATGGGAAAGGAAAATACGGACGCCTTTTACGGCGCGCCGGCCGTTCTGTGCGTTCTTTCAAAAAGAGATATTCCAACAGCCATCTTCGATGGCTGCAGCGTTCTTTCCAACATGATGAACGAGGCCGCGTCCCTGGGACTCGGGAGCTGCTGGATTCACCGCGGAAAAGAGCAGTTTGAGACAGAAGAAGGTAAAAAGATCCTTGCGCAGGCCGGCATTGACAGCAGCAGATACGTTGGCATTGACAGCCTTGTCGTCGGATATCCGGACGGAGTGACGGCTCCGGCCTCCCCCAGAAAAGAAGGGCGGGCATATTCCATCAGCTGACAAATGCGCACGACACAAAACCCCGGACTGCCGGATCTTCAGGCAGCCCGGGGTTTTTATCATCTGTTTCCGACGACGCCTCCGCCGATTATGACACAATCATATCGTTTTTTCATACGGCATTCCTTTCTGTCACCCCGCTGCAAACAGCATTTTCGTCTGCGCATAACGCAGCAGCTCTTCCGGCTTCGTCTCCGGCCGGATCCAGTCATCCGTCAGCTCTCCCGGCAGTATCAGCGGCATCCGGTCATGTATAAAACGGATCTCGTCGCCGGGTTCCCGGGTCAGAATCACAAACACCGGAAGTCCGTCTTCGATGTGATACAGACCGCAGAGCCAGGTCATGTTTCCTTCTTCAGCCCGGATGCGGTATCTCTTCCCGGTCCGCACTCTGCCTTTTTCATCCTGCGTGTGTTCCCACTCATAATACCAGGACGCCGGCACAATACAGCGGTGTCTGACCCAGTCCTCCCGGAACGAAGGTTTAACGGCCGCCGTCTCCGCCCGCGCATTAATCAGTAGCCTGCGGCTGCCGTATCCCCATTTCATCGGAAACACAGCCCGCTCGCCCTTCCTGTCCGGCGCCAGGACAGCCGACACATCGCCCGGCCGGATATCACCGCCCGTATGCACGGAAGCCTTTCCGCCCCACTTCTTCAGCAGCGGAGAGTCTTTTAATTCCTGGAGAATCCCGGCATATTCGGGCGCATCTTCATCAATGAAATACCGGCAGCACACAGTCACACCTCGGCAGATGAATTTAACAGAGCAATCTGTACTCTGTTCCTTGTCTGCTATTTTACATCGGTTTGTCATGTTTTGAACAGCCGCTGCGATATCTGCTCCCGGACAGGTGCTGTTGAACGGCTTCATAAAAAGGAGCCGCCGCAGTTTCATTTTGAACTGCAGCAGCTCCTTTCACATATATTTGATTTTTCTGCGCATACGCTCAGCCTGTCTTTTATGCCTCACCTCTGTCCGGTTTCTGCACAGCAGCCGGAATCTGCATCGGAAGATATCGGATAATATTCCCCGCAATGAAACCCAGAAAAATGCCTGAACCCATCCCGGTGAGAATCAGAACAGAAAAATAATAAAAGTGCTGCCGGAATTTCGATGGCCTCGAAACTGCGGCAGCACCTCTCTGAATTTATATCTGCTTACATGGTGACAACTGCCTTGATGACTTTTCCGGAATTGGAATCCGCCTTTGCCTGATTCAGTTCACTGAACGGATAAGTCTTGATGATCTTATTGACAGGGAACTTGCCTTCCTTGTAAAGCTGGACGAGTCTCGGAATGAAGATCTGCGGAACGGAATCGCCTTCGCAGCACCCGATGACAGTCCGGTAATTCATCATCACATCGAAGCCTATATTAAAGCTTTGCCAGACTAACACATTTCTTACAATAATGTAAGTCTTTTTTCGCGTAAAACGTAAAATCACCCGAGTTTCGCGTACTGCTCATCGTCGACCGGCTCACACCATTCGGTCGACGCATTCTCGCCCGGCACACTAATGGCGATATGAGCAAACCAGGAATCCTTCTTCGCACCGTGCCAGTGCTTTACTTCGGCCGGAATCGCGACCACATCACCCGGGTTCAGGCTGCGGGCCGGCTTGCCCTCTTCCTGGTACCAGCCGCTGCCCGCTGTGCAGATGAGCAGCTGGCCGCCGTCCCTGGTGGCATGATGAATGTGATAATTGTTACGGCATCCCGGCTCAAATGTCACATTCGATGCATGCAGCGGATACGTCCCGTCCGTCAGCGGATTCAGATAGCTCTGTCCGATAAAGTACTTCGCATAAGCCATATTCGGCTTTCCCATGCCAAATTTATTCGCTTTTTCAAACGCATCCTTGTCCGCGATCTTCTGATCCTTAGCCGCTGTCTCGTCTTCATCGTTCCAGATTTCCTCGATCATCGGGAACGTGCTCCACGCCTTCGGCCAGCCGCAGTAGAACGCCAGCTGTGTGACGATCTCCACCGCTTCCTGCTTGGTGATCCCGTGCGCCTTGCCCATCTGCAGATGCGCTTTAAGCTGCGGGTACAGCCCCGCCGAGAACAGCGCCGCAATCGTGATCATAGAGCGGTCTCTTGGGGAAAGTTCCTTTTCCCTTGCCCACACTTCACCGAACAGCACATCGTCATTTAAGTGTGCGAACTCCGGGGCGATCTTGCCCAGTCTGTCTCTTCCTGCCGTCTGCTTTTCTGCCATTATTTCACCCTGTCCTTTCTGTAGTTCATTGTATTAGTCAATGCTGTTGATCCATTCATCTACGGCATTCTGCGGCGTCACCTGTCTGTCTCCGCCCGTCGAGTCGAACCGGATTTCCATTGGATTTTCTACCTTTGCGCCTTTCAGCGCAGCCTTCATATCCTTGATCACATGAACCGGCCAGCCGCCATTTGTCATGAAAGGAATGACCGTCTTACCGGAAAAATCGTTATCTTCAATGAATGTCTTCACCGCGGGAGCCATCGTGTACCGCCAGGTCGGCGCCTTTCGCCCTGGCGAGTTCTTCCGCTATTTTTTTCGTATTCCCGTTAGACCAGGAATAATAAACGACAAGCATCTTCTTCATCCGGATACCTCTTTCAATACAGGTTTCTTTTCACTCACCTTCTCTATCCTAAACTTTGGGTTCCTGGACGTCTAATACCGTTTGCGTATGCCAGCATGCAGCTTATACTACTTTCAGCTGCTGCCTTGAGCCGAAGCCTTTTTTCTTCAGATCGGATTTCAGAAAATCGAAAACTTCCGGGACAATCTTGATCAGATTCATCGGCTGCGGCAGCTTCTTCAGCACTTCGACCGGGATCTTCTTGAATTCAACGATCTTTACATATTCCTCGGACCACGGCTCCACGATCTGCGCTGTCCCTGTGACCTGCAGGCTCGCGAGGTTTCCGAAGTCGGCGCTCTCCTGGAAGATGGCCATGCAGACGTGTTTGTTGCTCTCCAGAGCCTTGAACTTCAGGCCGCCTTCTGAGAACAGGTAAAAGCAGTCGTCCACGTAGTTGTACTCAATCGGTGTGCAGCGGACAAAATCCCCCGCCGCCGTCGCCAGCGCGCAGACCTTGTGTTTCGCCAGGAACGCCTCGATTTCTGCCTTCAGCTCCTCCGGATCCATTTTTACAGCTGACTTGTCCTTCTCGGTCCAGTAACTGGCTGCCGCTTTATAATCCATAAATAGTACCTCCGTTCTGTTTACTTGTCTTTCCGCTTATAAGTATTGACCTCAAACTGCTCCGCATGCTCGACCGTGTCATAAAGGCTGCGCACGCGCAGTGTGTTCGTTTCAAACTTTTGTCCCGGATCCGTGAAGTCCCTTCCGGGCAGAACATGGAAGATGGCCTCACCAGCCTCCAGGTCGACGAAATTATCATCAAGCCGCAGCACGCCGCCCTCAATCTCAACGCTTACCGCCTTCGCGAAGTTTTCAGCGTGTACCGTTATAACATCTCCTTTGCGGGAAACGGTGAGTTCCGGGTCCAGGAAATGATAATGCTTCGGTGCGCAGAAAAGTGTGCTGCCGCGGCTGATGACCTTGCCGTCAACGACAAGCTCGAAGCCAAGATGCACGTCCAGCGGATCCTCTCCGTTAAAGTCAAGGTGCGGAAGCCATGCGCCGCCGAACGCCGGCACCGTGACAGGGAAACTTCCCTCACGCACAACCGAGGAATCTGGTCTCCGCAGAGACCAGTTGACTGTTCCTGTGACAGACCTGTCTGTCTCATTGGCCACATGCAGATCGGCGCTGATGTCGACCGGAACCGGAAGCGTGTTCGGATACGGCTTCTGATCCACTTCTCCGTGTTCGCAGCACGAGAGCAGAACCGGCGCAAACATCCGCTTTTCAGCATAATGAAGTGCCTTCCAGTTCCCATAGTAATCGATGCTTGACCACGAGGCAACCGGCCAGATGTCGTTGAGCTGCCACACAACGGTTCCCATGCACGTGCCGCGGAATCTCCGGAAATGCTCGACACCGTAACGGATCGCGTCGGCCTGCAGAAGCTGCGAGCAGTACAGCAGTGAATCAAAATCCTTCGGATACAGATACGTCTGCGAAAGGTAATTCATGATCTTGCCATTTGCCGCCGTATTTCTCTGATGCATCTCCATGATGCGCGAGAAGATGTTCCGGTCCTCTGGTTTTGTGAAGCGCCTGACGGTGTCAAGGCACGGGAAAGACTGAAAGCCGAATTCAGACAGGAAGCGGTAATGATGGCTGCGGTAGGCCGTAAACGTTTCTCCGCCGTGCCAGACGCCCCAGTAGTGCGTGTCCCCTGTATTCTCTGCATTGCTGTTTTCAAAGTTGCCGCCGGATGACGGAGAAGACGGCCAGTAAAACGCATCCGGATCTTCTTCGCGCACGATCTTCGGGATGATGTACTCATACATGCGGATGTAATCGTAAAACTGTTTCTTCGTCTTCGGCCATTCCCAGGTTTCAAACTGCGTCTCGTTTTCGTTGTTGCCGCACCAGAGCGCGATGCAGGGATGTGAACGCAGACGCCGCATGTTCTGCCGGATTTCCAGCGTGATATTTTCTTCAAACTCCGCAGTCAGCTCATAGGCGGCGCAGCCGAACATGAAATCCTGCCACACGAGGATTCCCTTCTCATCGCAGAGATCATACAGGAAGTCATCGCAGAAATACCCTCCACCCCAGACGCGGATGCAGTTGTAATGCGCCTCCGCCGCCGAGGAAAGAAGAAGACCGGTGCGCGCCCTCGTCTGCCTTGTCAGGATGCTGTCCTCCGGGATATAATCGCCTCCCATGGCAAATATCTGCAGACCGTTTACTTCGAAGGCAAAGTTTCGGGGTTCCACTTTCCCGGCATCCTTCTGAATGACCGCGACAGTCTGCCCGCCTTCCGGGAGGATCTTATTCTGCCCATCGTCCAGATCCGGCTTCTGCCCAGTCATGTGCGGATCCCACTGCTCATCCGGCTTTGCGTCCGTGTTGACCGTCACAGTGCGAAGACCAATGCGTTTTTCCCAGGTGTCAAGAGTCTGTCCGTTATCTTCAGACTGCAGCGTGACTTTGACGTTGTAGAGCGGCTGCTTTCCGTACCCGTTCGGCCACCAGAGCTGCGGATTGTCGATGTCGACCTTAAGTTCCGCGGCATCCTTCTGTAGCGGCTCGGTCAGGCATGTCAGATTTTCCGAGAGCGTTGTCCTTCTGCCCCGCCTTACACACTTTCCGTGTGTTTCCACCACCTGTCCGTCCGGCCCCGTCACCGACAAGACCGGTCTGACAGCCTTTTCGCCGGCCTCCGGCATCCACTCGCAGGAAAGACCGCAGATCATTTCCACCCGGTCAACGACATTTCCGTGTACTGCTCTGCCGGTGACGTGATGAATCTGCCGGATCCGGACATCCGAGAGCCGCGCCGTCGTAATCCCGACAATTTCGACGTTCCGGAACAGCCCGGCATCGGGAAGCCGCGGGCCCCAGTCCCATCCGAACATGCACCCCGCCTTCCTTAAGTGCGGGAAGCCGGGCATGGCGTCACTGCTCCCGCCGATGGGTGTCTTCTCATTTGCCATGTGGATGAACCGGGTCGGGGAATGAAGCGCGACGGTAAGCTCGTGCTCTTTTCCGTCGCCGGCCGCGTCCGTAATGTCAAATTCATAGACGCGGTTCATGTTGCCGCTGCTGCCGAGATGCACGCCATCCAGATAAATATCCGAGAGTGTATCGATTCCATTAAAACGCAGAAAAATTCTGTCTGCCTTACGGATTTCCGGCCTGACCGTGAATTTCGTCCGGTATTCAAAGTCACTATCCATGAGCTTCAGGGCCTGAAGTTCATTGTCGCGGTAAAACGGATCCGGCATCAGGCCGGCCGCAAGCAGCGTACCGTAAACCGTCGACGGCACCTGTGTTTTCACCGGATCATCGACATGAAAAATGTTGTCCCCTTTAACCGCAAGTGTCCATCCCGCATCAAGCACCTGTGTAACCATCGTATGTCCCCCTTTTACATCGATGCTGCGATATACGTCATTTCTTCCGGCGTCTCCCGCATGCCGTGCGCGAACCAGAGGAGCAGGCAAGAATAAATGCCCCCGATCCGGTACGCCGTGCTGTATTTTTCGATCAGCCCGCCTCCGGAAGTCTTGTTTTCTACGTTTATACTATATCTTTCAGAGTTTGATGTCTCCTCTTTTTCCTCTTCATGAAAGTCAAAATAATCTTTCAGAGCATCCATGAACAGCCCGGAAAGGCCGGCGCCATGCAGCAGCAGAATCGGCCCCTTTTTGTCGTACAGCGCCTCAAAAACCGGACGGATAAAGGAAGCAAAACCGCTGTGAAGAAGCTCCTTGTTTTCTTGGGCCGCCTTGAATATTTCGGACAGAAAGTCCCGCAGGACATCTTCCTTGGAACGGAAATGCCGGTAAAAAGTAGCCCGGTGCACACCCGCCCGCTCCGCAATCTCGCCGACGGATATCGCACTGTAATCTTTCTCTTTCATGAGCTGCAGGAGAGCTTCCGTCACACACTCGCGAATCTGGGTCTCTCCCAGATCTTTTCTTCTCATAAAAGCGACACCTCCTGTCTTCTGTTGCAAGAAAAACTTTTTGTCCGAAGCCTGTTGAAAATAACGACACCTGTCGCTATGATTTGATTATGCGCTTGTCAGGCAGAGCCTGTCAAAC
>OMUP01000145.1 GCA_900314255.1 uncultured Lachnospiraceae bacterium
CGTGTCAATAAGTCATTCACCCACTGTTGCACAAGTGCAACGTGGGTGATGACTTTTGACACTGTTATCATATGACGCGCGGAACCTGCATTTTCCATAAAAAGTCTTTTTAGCGAATCTTAATTATTTGACGTGGAATAAAGAGTTGATATGAGATATTATATTTGTAACTGAAACTTAACAAAGAGGTCGAAATGGACAGCAAAGGATATTTATTAAGACTGAAGCCTGTGTTCACCGAGAATGTTTGGGGCGGCACCAGGCTGAAAAGTGACTTCGGATATGATATTCCATATGATCGGACGGGCGAGTGCTGGGGGATTGCGGCGCATCCGCACGGTGACAACGTCATCCTGAATCCTGAATTTGAAGGCGAGACGCTCGCCGGACTGTGGAAGAAAAGACCGGAACTCTTCGGAAACCTGAGCGGCGGCCGCTTCCCTCTTCTGATCAAGATCATCGACGCAAAGGATAATCTCAGTATTCAGGTTCACCCGGACGACGCATATGCAGCAGAGCATGAGAACGGATCGCTTGGCAAGACGGAGTGCTGGTACGTTCTGGACTGCCCGGAGAATGCGCAGCTTGTCATCGGCCACAATGCCAGGACGAGAGAAGAGCTTGCGGATATGATTCACAGCGGAAGATGGAAAGAACTTCTGCGCTATGTGCCTGTGAAGAAGGGAGACCTGATCCCGATTCCGGCCGGAACCGTGCATGCCATAACATCCGGGATGCTCGTGCTTGAGACGCAGCAGAACTCCGATATTACCTACCGTATGTATGATTATGACCGCCTGATGAACGGAAAGCCGAGGCAGCTTCATGTGCAGCAGTGCATTGATGTTGTTAAGGTACCTGCGGCACCGGCTGAAAGCAGCGTGATCCACGCGCAGAAAATGGGAGAGAACAGCTGGGCCATGATGTATGCCTGCGAATATTTCAATGTCTACCGCATGCAGCTTGACGGGGAAACGGATCAGGAGATGGATGCACCATTTGTCGACGTGAGCATTGTCGATGGAGAAGGTGAACTCAACGGATCGAAGGTAAAGAAGGGCGATCATTTCATTCTGACTGCCGGATATGGAAAGCAGCGCTGGAGCGGGAAGCTTCTTGCCATCGCTTCGACTGTTGTAAAAAAATAAACCAGAAAGCAGGAGAAATATAAAACTTTCCTGCGGGAGGATACTATGCGAAAGACAACGCTTGTGATCATGGCAGCCGGGATGGGGAGCCGTTTCGGAGGCGGTATCAAGCAGCTGGAGCCGATGGGGCCCAACGGCGAGATTATCATGGACTATTCCATTTACGACGCGATGCGGGCCGGATTTAATGATGTCGTGTTCGTGACCAGAAAGGATCTGCTGCCGGTATTCAAGGAAGTGATCGGAAATCGAATTGAAAAGGTTGTTCCGGTTTCGTACTGCTTCCAGGAGCTCGATGATATTCCGCAGGGCTTCACGGTGCCGGAAGGCCGGAAGAAGCCGTGGGGAACCGGCCAGGCAATTCTTGTGTGCCGCGATGTGGTTAAGAATCCGTTCCTTGTGATCAATGCGGATGACTACTACGGTCAGACGGCGTTCAGACTTATTCATGACTATCTGACAGAAGAGCACGAGGCCGGCGGCAAGATGCCGCTGTGCATGGCCGGCTTTATCCTCGGCAATACGCTGAGCGACAACGGTTCGGTTACCCGCGGCGTCGCGTCGGTCGATGCGAACGGATGCCTCACGGGCGTGCGCGAGACGGGAGGCCTGGTAAAGACGGAAAGCGGCGCTGCCTGTGACGGCCCGGACGGGACGAAAGTTCCGATTGATCCGTCCGTTCCGGTTTCCATGAACATGTGGGGCTTCACCCCGGAAATCTTCGGGGCGCTGGAAGACGGATTCCGCGCGTTCCTGAAGGAAAATGACACCAATCTGAAGGCTGAATACCTTCTTCCGGATGTCGTCGACCGCCTGATCAAAACCGGCAGGGCGGATGTCAGAGTTCTGACAACCCCTGACAAATGGTTCGGCGTAACCTATAAGGAGGACAAGGATGTCGTGACGCGTTCGATCCGTGAACTGATCGAAAACGGGACGTATCCGGAAAAACTGTACGGTTAATAGTCGAGAGAGGATTTGAAAGGAATATGAGGAAATTTGCGAGAAGAGTTCTGCTCATTCTGCTTTGTGCGATCATCGGAGGCGGAATCGGTGTTGTGTACACGCTGCTGCGTGAACCGGCCCTCTATACCTCGGAGGCGCAGCTGTATGTCGTGCCGGGGGACAGCGAGAGTATGCTCCGGGCGTCTGACGGCGGACTGAAACAGGATTTTGCCATCGTCTTCAAGAGTCCTGTCGTGATAGACACCGTCAAGGCCAGCATCGGCACCACGGAAGATATCACGGACAATCTCGAAGTGGAGACACCGGCCAACAGCAACATTATCGTTCTTAAGTATTCGGCCGCCACGGCCGAGGCGGCCAAGAATACGGTTGATGTCATCGCCAGCACGGCTGTGCGCACGACGACCATCGTGCCGGTGTCTTCGATCTCGATCCTTCAGCAGGGAACGATGCCGGAAAAGGCGTATCATCTGCATCTGCGTGCCAATATGGCCACCGGTGCCGGTCTCGGCGCGGCATTTTCATTTGCCGCATGCATTCTGGCAGCGCTTTTTTCGAACGCGTTCCGCCCGAAGCGGGAAGACGAGGAGAAGGATATGCTCTACAAGAATGTCCTTCCCAGACTGAAGAAACTTGAACAGAACAGCTCGCAGCAGGTTCTGCTCCCGGGTGCGACGAAGGAAGCGGTGGCAGCCGCAGCCGCGCAGATCGCCCCGGACGATGAACTGGTTCAGTACATGAAGAAGCGCCGGAAGATTCACAGAGGCGGGGAGACGGACGCGCTTGCGGACGATGACCTGGAAGATGATCTGATGGACATGGGCGATGAGGATGATGAAATCACCCGCGCAGCCCGGGCGGCGGAAGCTGCTGAAAATGAGGCGCTTGTTCATCACGCAATTCAGCGTCACGTGGCCAAGGCGGTCGCCGCAGCCAACGCGGCTGCCGCTACGAGCGCTTATCCGGAACAGCCTGATATTCTGGCCGGCGATGACGATACGCCGGATGCGGCACAAACTGCCGAGGCGCCAAAAGCAGCGGAAACGGCTGCTCCTGAGGCAGCTGCACAGGCTGTGCAGAAGCCGGAAACTGCGGCGGGGGCTGGCGTGAACGCAAAGAAGGCTGAAGCCGATGCAAAGCTGCAGACAAAATCTTCAGCCGCACCGGAAGAAAAGCCGCAGCAGAAAGGCACACAGCCTTCTGCCGCGCCGGAAGAAAAACAGCCGCAGCAGAAAGCCATTCAGCCTGCCGCAGCGCCGCAGACAGAAAAGCCTGAAGTAAAGGCGCCTGCGCCTGCGGAAAAGAAAGAAGCAGAGCAGTCCGAAGCAAAGCCGGCGAAGGAAGCTGTTCAGGAAGCTGCTGCTGAAAAGCAGGATAGCCTGAAACAGCCGGAAACAGAGAAGAAACCGGCAGAAGAAAAGCAGGAGACGCCGCAGACGGAAAGCGGGGAAGCGGCCCCGGATGAGCGTAAGTGGCATTCCAGCGCAGAAATTTTGGGAAAGATCAGAAAGTGAGGTGTCCGTAAATGTTCAGTGTAAAGATTGGAAAACTGCTGGAAATGACGGATGCCGAGAAGACGGATTATCAGGAATTTGCCGACAGGCTGCGCGCCAAAGGTATCGAAGATGTTCACACGTTGGCGGTGATCGGTGCCGAGGCACAGCCCCTGAAGATCGCAAAGGCTCTGAGCGGTCCGAATGAACGTGTTCTTTTCGTGGACGGCGATTTTACGCAGAGCGTTTTTCTGGGGCGGTACAAGCTGGGCAGAAAACTGAAAGGCTGGACCGATATCTGTCAGACGCAGAGCGATCTGTCGGATCTGATCTGTGTGACAAGCGACCCGGATATCGACCTGATGTTCACCGGGGACACAAAGACGGCGTGGAGCAATATTGTGCGGGATGATCTGAAGAAAGGACTCGATGCTCTGAAGGATCGCTACGCGTGGATCGTCGTCTCTTCTGATGAAGAAGGACGGGCGGCGCAGAGTGCGGATGCCGCCGTCGTGGCGATGAAGCAGTCGGAATATTCAGATTACAATGCGCGCAGCCGTGTGGAAAGACTGGACCGCGAGGGGGTCCTTGTGGCAGGTGTGATTTTGTATGAATGAAGAGACAGAAGAAAAAATCAGAAAATTTCAGGGTATTGTGAGACAGTCTGACAATATCGTATTTTTCGGCGGCGCCGGGGTTTCGACAGAAAGCGGAATCCCGGATTTTCGCTCTCCGGACGGTCTGTATAACCAGAAGTACAAGTATCCGCCGGAGGAAATCATCAGTCATTCTTTTTACGAGAGCAATCCGGAGGAATTTTTCCGCTTCTACCGGGACAGGATGCTGTATCCGGACGCAAAGCCATCCACGACACACAAAGTGCTGGCGCGGCTTGAGCAGGAAGGGAAGCTCACCGGAATCGTCACGCAGAACATCGACGGACTGCACCAGAAAGCCGGCTCAAAGCATGTCGTTGAGCTCCACGGCTCAGTGCTGCGCAATTACTGCGAGCGGTGCGGGAAGTTTTATGGCATCGATGCGATTTTGAACAGCACCGGAGTCCCGCGCTGCGACTGCGGCGGCATCATCAAGCCGGATGTCGTGCTGTACGAGGAGAGCCTGGACATGGACAACATCACCGAGGCAGTCCGCCTCATCACGAACGCTGACGTGCTGATCGTGGGCGGCACCAGCCTTGGAGTCTATCCGGCAGCCGGCATGATCGACTATTACAAGGGAAACAAGCTCGTTCTCATAAACAAATCGGCCACTCCGTACGACGGCCGCGCAGATCTGCTGATCCACGCGCCGCTCGGAGAAGTGTTCGGCCGGATCTGACCGGGGAAAGAGCGGAATATAAACTCAGACTTGCATTTGCCATCCGCCTGTGGTAAATTATTAATCCGTGAATAATTTTCCTTGCTTTCTCACTGTGAGAGAAGGCCAAGAGACCAAGAGGAGGTGCGACGCATAATGAGCAAATACGAATTGGCATTAGTTGTCAGCGCAAACGTCGACGAAGAGGTAAGAAATGCAACCGTTCAGCAGGTAAAAGACCTGATCACGAAATTCGGCGGCAAGATTACCGATGAAGGAACGCTTGAGAAGAAGAAGCTGGCTTACGACATCCAGAAGATGAAGGAAGCTTTCTACATTTTCATCAAGTTTGAAGCTGAGACGACGGTTCCGCAGGAAATCGAGTCCAGAGTCCGCATCATGGACAACGTTCTTCGTTTCCTGATCGTCAAGGACGAGATCGCGGAAGCGGCAGCAGCCCAGACAGCAGAAAAGCAGTAAGACAGCATTCTGGCGGCAACTCCTGCATATTGATTCGATGTAATCAGAAAGAGGAGTAACCTATGAACAGAGTCATTTTGATGGGCAGACTGACAAGAGACCCGGTAGTCCGCTATACACAGTCGGCAAATGGTTCTCTTGCCATCGCAAGATATACACTGGCAGTCGACAGAAGACGCAGAAGCACAGGAACAGGCAGTGACCAGCAGACCGCTGATTTCATCAGCTGCGTGGTATTCGGCAGACAGGCCGAATTTGCCGAGAAGTACCTCCATCAGGGTACCAAGATCTGCGTGCAGGGACGGATCCAGACCGGTTCCTATACCAACAAGGACGGGAACAAGGTATACACCACCGATGTCGTTGTCGATGACCAGGAATTCGCAGAGAGTAAAAATGCGGCAGCTTCTTCGCACACAGGATCGTACCAGGCGGCGCCGGCACCTTCGGATGAAGGAGCGGTTCCGGAGAGCGGGTTTATGAATGTCCCGGCCGGTACGGACGACGGTGTGCAGGATGAGGGTCTGCCGTTCGCGTAAACCGATTTGGAGGCAGTTATGGCAGAAGAAGTTAAGCAGGCAGCAGAAGAGGTTGAAACTCAGCAGGCTGCTTCGGATACAGCAGAGAAGAAGACAGAGAGAGCGGCCCGCACAAGAAGAAAGCCGATGCACAGAAGAAAGAAGGTCTGCAGATTCTGCGCGAAGAATGCAGCTCCCCTTGACTACAAGGACACAGACACTCTTCGTCAGTTCATCTCCGAGAGAGGAAAGATCCTTCCGAGAAGAGTAACCGGCTGCTGCGCGAAGCATCAGCGCGCGGTTACAACAGCTGTGAAGAGAGCAAGACATATCGCTCTTCTTCCGTATATGACCGAGTAAGTGCAGGAGCACTGACGAGACGTTTGAGCGGGACCGCATTGTGTGCGGTTCCGCTTTTTTTGCCGGCATGCTATAATAAGCCAGAACTTTGATTCCGGATTTTTGGGGAGACAGGAAAGCAATGAGAAAAAAAGAATACAGACCCTCCGGAAGGCTGCGTCTGTACTTCATATGGCTTACCGTGATCGGCGCGTTTCTTTCCGCCGTGACGGTTTACCTTCTGTTCCAGTATTCGCGGGTCGGGCTGATTATGCTGGTTCTGACGGCTGTGTACTGGGGCGTGGATCTGTACGAGAATTTGTACTTCAAGCCCACGTTTATGCGGGATCTGATCGAATTCTCAGCCAATTACGCGCAGGTTCAGAAAGCGCTTCTGGACGATCTGGAAATTCCGTACTGCCTGCTTGACGGGGATGGCGATGTTCTGTATCTGAATCATGCCATGCAGGACCTCTCGGGAAGGAAAAAAGGCTTCCGGCAGACAATCGGTGTGATTTTCCCGGAGATTACGCCGGAGGCGCTTCCGAAAGACGAAAAGAAGACGGAAGTAGAGGTGCGGTTCGGCGAGCGGGACTACCGCGCGGAGATGAAGCGCATTTCGACGGAGAAGCTGACGGCAGACACGAAGATCCTGAAGGCAGAGGGAGATTCTGTCTTCATCGCGCTGTATCTGTTTGACATCACGGAAATCAACATGTACAAGCAGAGTGCGAGTGACAACCGTTTCGTCGTGGCTCTGATCGACATCGACAACTATGAAGAAGTTGTCGAGGAAGTGGACGATGTCCGCCGGTCTCTTTTCGTCGGGCTGGTCGACAAGCGCGTGAATCAGTACTTCGCATCGGGCGGCGCCATTGTTCGCAAGCTGGAGAAAGACCGCTACATGGCAGTGTTCCGGAACAAGTTCCTGGGCGATCTCGAGCGCGACCGGTTCCGGATTCTGGATGACATCAAAAATCTGAACATCGGCAACGAACTGAGCCTGACGCTCAGCATCGGCGTGGGCAGCGGCGCGGCGGATTATTCCGCCAATTTCGAGATGGCGCGCGATGCCCTGAATCTGGCGCTTGGCCGAGGCGGCGATCAGGCGGTCATCCGCCAGGGCGACAAGGTCACCTACTACGGCGGCAGAACGCAGCAGATGGAGAAGAACACGCGCGTGAAGGTCCGCACGAAGGCGACGGCGCTCAAGCAGATTCTGGAGGGCTGCAGCAACGTGCTGATCATGGGCCACAGTATGGCCGATGTAGACGCTTTCGGCGCCGCAGTCGGAATTTACTGCATCGCCCGGAAAATGGGCAAAAGGGCTAACATCGTCATCAACAACGTGACGTCGACGGTCAGACCGTTCATGGACCGCTTCCACGGAAAGGAAGGGTATCCGGACAGCACATTTGTCGACTCGGGCGAGGCGATGGCGCTGGAACAGCCGACCACAGCCGTTATTGTCGTGGATGTGAACTCGGCGGCGCGCACGGAGTGCCCGGAACTTCTGCTCGGATGCCGCACGAAGATCGTGTTTGACCACCACAGAAGCAGCTCCAATCCGATCGGGGATACGGTTCTGGCATATGTGGATCCGAGCGCATCGTCAGCCTGCGAGATGGTCACGGAGATGATCCAGTATGTGAACATGGACATCCGGCTCACAGGCGTGGAAGCTGACGCGATCTATGCGGGCATGCTGATCGACACGCAGGGATTTCTCACCAAGACGGGTCCGAGAACGTTCGAAGCGGCCGCATATCTGCGCCGCAGCGGGGCGGACATCACCCGTGTGCGCAAACTGATGCGCACGAATATGAAGGAATACCGGGAGATCGCCCAGGCGGTCAGCCAGGCGGAGATCTACCGGGGCGCCTATGCCATTTCTGTTTTCCACGGCGAGGGAATGGAGAGCCCGACAGAGGGCGGCGCAAAGGCAGCCAACCAGCTGCTGGATATTGACGGCATACGGGCCGCCTTTGTGGTGACGCCGTACGCGGGGCAGATGTACATTTCCGCCCGTTCCATCAACGAATCCAACGTTCAGCTGATCATGGAGCGCATGGGCGGCGGCGGCCACATGAACACGGCCGGCGCGCAGCTCAAGAACTGCTCGGAGGAGCAGGCGGTCAGCAAGATCAAAGATACGCTGGATACTCTGCTAAAGGAAGGAATCATCAAATGAAAGTAATACTGCTTGAGGACGTAAAGGCACATGGCAAAAAGGGCGAAATCGTCAATGTAAGTGACGGTTATGCCAGAAACTATATCATCCCGAAGAAACTGGGCGTCGAGGCCAACGCGAAGAACCTGGCCGACTGGAAGACACAGAAGGCAAAAGAGGCCAGAATCGCCGCACAGGAGCTGGCAGATGCGAAGAAGCTGGCGGATGAGATCGGCGAGAAGAGCGTAGAGCTCACGATCCGCACCGGCGCAAACGGCCGGTCTTTCGGCTCGGTATCAGCCAAGGAAATCGCCGAGGCGGCCGTGAAGCAGCTGGGACTGGATGTGGACAAGAGAAAGCTGAAGCTGGAAGAGCCGATCAAGGCGCCGGGCACGTATATCGTACCGCTGCGGCTTCACAGAGAAGTATCCGCAAAGCTCACGGTCATCGTGCGCGAGGAAAAGGGCTGAGTCTCTATGGAAAATGATGATTTCCCGATCGATGACGGGTACTCCATCGACGAAGAAGACGACGAGGACGCTGTCGATCCCTTCCTGGCCAATCATGTAGAAGATCCGGATGCCCGGGAGACAAGCGCAGGGCAGCCCGGCGTTCTGCCTGAAAACGGGGAAACAGCGGAAGGGGAGGCCGGACCGCAGGAGAAATCTGCTCAAACCGCTTCCGCTTCTTCTGAAGAAGAGACATCTTCAAGTGCCGCACAGGAGCCGGATCCTGAAAAGGAACCGGATGAGCCTGAAGGGGCGTCTGAGGAGGAGGAAGAGTATATTCCTCCGCTGGCTGAGTCGGAACGCCAGGCGCAGGCCGCAGGCCGCATGGTGCCCAGCAGCCGCAGCTCGGAGCGCGGACTGATTGCCTCCATGCTCAAGGATCCGAATCAGATTGCCATGGCGGCGGGAATCCTGAAGCCGGAAGATTTCTACTTCGGCGTATACCGCACGGTCTTTCAGACGCTTGTCGCGATGAACGAGGCCGGAAAGCAGATCGATATGATCACGCTGAGCGAGGAGCTTCGGCACGCCGGCCGCGGCGCGGCGCAGGTTTCCCTTTCCGATCTGCTTGACATCGATCAGAGTGAGGCGACGTCGGCATTTGCCGGGGAATATGCGCGGATTATCCGCGAAAAGTCGGTGCTGCGCTCGATCATCCGCGGCAATGATGAGATCACGAAGGCCTGCTACGCGCAGGAACAGCCGGCGGCTGAGATTCTGGAACAGGCGGAGTCGCGGGTGTTTGCGCTGTCCCGGGAGATGAACGGCGAGGCGAGAGAACAGAGCATCGCCCAGATCGTGCTGGAGCAGGTGCACAACATCGAGGAGACCGCTAAGAGCGACAATCCGGTGACGGGCGTGCCTTCCGGATTCACGGATCTGGACCGCTATCTGTCCGGATTTCAGCCTTCGGACTTCATTCTGGTCGCCGCCCGTCCTTCGATGGGCAAGACGGCATTTGTCCTGAATGTGGCGGATTATGTGGCGCGGCGCCAGAGTATTACGACCGCGATTTTCTCGCTCGAGATGAGCCGCACGCAGCTGGCCAACCGTCTGCTTTCCCTGGAATCCGGGGTGGAGGCGGACAAGCTGCGCAAAGGCAACCTGGACGCAAGAGACTGGAATGATCTCGTGGAAGGCGCCAACTCGCTGGCTCGCTCGAAGCTCATCATCGACGACACGCCTGGCATCACCGTCGGACAGCTCCGCAGCAAGTGCCGGAAGTACAAGATGGAAAATGATCTCGGCCTGGTCATCATCGACTACCTGCAGCTCATGACGGGCAGCGGACGGTCGGATTCGCGCCAGCAGGAGATCTCTGAAATATCCCGGTCGCTCAAGGCTCTGGCAAGAGATCTGAACGTCCCGGTCATCACGCTTTCCCAGCTCTCCCGGGCCGTAGAACAGCGCCCGGATCACCGTCCCATTCTCTCAGACCTGCGTGAGTCGGGGGCCATTGAGCAGGACGCCGACGTTGTCATGTTCATTTACCGCGATGATTATTACAACAAGGAATCCGAGGAGAAGAACATCGCCGAACTGATTGTGGCCAAGCAGAGAAACGGCCCGATCGGAACGGTGAAGCTGGCCTGGATTCCGGAACAGACGAAATTCGCCAATCTGGCGCGGCAGCCGGGCAGTTTCCATTCATAATGCCCGGGGCCGCCGCCCGAAAAAGGAAAGAAAAAAGCCTTCCCTGCACCGCAGCAGGAAAGGCTTTTTCTGACTGAAATTGTAAGTCGGATTACTGAGGATTCGGAGCTCCAACCGGGCAAACGCTTGCGCATGCGCCGCACTCGATGCAGGTATCAGCATCGATTACTCTCTTGCCATCAGCCTCGCTGATTGCGCTTACCGGGCAGCCGGGCTCGCATGCACCGCAGTTGATGCAGTCATCGCTAATTACATATGCCATAAGATTACCTCCTTGCATGACACTTCTTTTTTTAAATTGCTAATAGATTCCTACAGCTCTTTACTTCTAGAATTATAGGAAATGACCGGCCGTTTTGCAACCGGTTTTCGGGATTGTTCTGAAAAAAATAATGGCCGGAAAGCCGCATAAAACCTCGATTTTTACGCACTAACCTATCCCTTAAATCATACTGGAGCACTTGCAATAATGTATACAATTCTGCTGCGGCGGGCAGTTGACAGGAAAAATGAGCACCTGTATTATGGCGTTGACAGGTATGTTATTATATCAGTGAGCGGATGCGCTTATATATGGACAAGAGAAAGGATTGCACAGATATGGCTAAGGTGACAAAGGATACAGTAATCAGTGATGCGCTGATGATTGACGGCGGAATTGCCGACATTCTGATGGGATCGGGCATGGGATGCATTTTCTGCCCGGCTTCCATGGGCGAGACGATTGAGCAGGCAGCGGCGGTGCACGGAATTGACAGCGACGGTCTGGTAGAGGATATCAACGACTATCTTGAGTCAAAGGGCTGAGAGGCTTTTGACTTCTGCTTAAAGAATACAGAGACTTTAAAAGCGTCACCCGGCGGAGAAGGCCAGGGCGGCGCTTTTTTATCAGTTGAATTTTCGAAGCCGTCTGATGGCTTCTTTCCGGATCAGACAGGTGCCGTGCTCCAGATAATAGTCAAGACGGGAAGGCTGACAGGCACCGACACGGCCGTATTCGGAGAGAATCCGGGCGACCTCCCGGAAATCCGGCGCGTCTGCGCCATTTTCCGTGCGGCGGATAAAGAGAATATAGGAAGAAGGCGCCTGACCGGACTCCATGCGGAACAGCCAGCTTTCCGCCGAATCGGCAAAGGACGGCAGGACGGCGCACGCCGTTCCGGCCTCCTGAAATGTATGAAATGTCACGGCGAGTGCCTTTATTGTCTCCGAGGCGCCCTGCTGCCCTGAACCGGAGGCGTGAGAGCTCCCGGCTTTGTCTGCAAAGGCTGATTGGAATGGCGAAGGATCCCGGAAAGAAAAGCTGTCTCCTGAAGGGCCGGCGGAGTCGTCCGCGAAATCCTCTTCGTCTCCGCCGTAGGCCGGACCTCGTTCTGTTTCCCCGGCATCCGTCCCGTAAAGCCCCATGGCCTCATCTGCGGCAGAAAGCGTCGAGAAATGAGCGTACCCGTTTCCGGCCTCATCCGCGTAGGGAACCGGGATGAAATTCAGCACCAGCTGCTGGACATTTACCGGGATGGCCTCAATAGCCACCGGAAGGTCCTCCGGGTTGAATCCCTGCTCCTGGCGCAGTTTGCTGCCGATCCGGCGGAAAAGCTGCTCCAGCCGGGGACTGCCGTATGTGTCGCGGTGCAGGTCGATGCCGAAATGCTCCAGATCCTCCGAATCGAGAGTGACTTTTATGGAGTTGTTTTCAAACGGTTCGATTTTCATATTGCGCTCCCTTCATTGTTTCCATCATACCCGAAGACAGCGGCACTTTCAATTGACGAAGCGCTCACAGACGTCCTGAGACTTGATGAAGAACATTTTCTGCGCTATAATAAATATACGTTCCGGCACCGGAAAGGAGGCTTTCCGGGAGATAAGTGACTGATCGCTTAAGAAACGGCTTTTTTATTTTTTCTGCACGGATCCCACAGATTTAAACTGACATATCGGAATATATGCCTGTATTTGTTTTGCTTTTTCGGGATCGGTTTTTCTTTATTTTGGCGGGGCGCCGCAGTCGGACGGGAATCACAGGCCCGGAAGCTGAAAAAGGCGCTACAAAATCAGGTGTCTGGAACGCGGTACATGCAGTCAGGCCGCATCGGCCGATTATTCACGGATGGATAAGGAAAGTTCTTGTTGAAGCGGCCGCCCCGGCCCTTCACCGGGGCGGTTTCCGGTTGACAAATGTCTGAATCCTGTATAGTCTGTAAGTTACATTGTAACGATTTTGTAACATTTGGGGCGGAATATGCGCGGAAACTCAAACAGAAGAAGAAAAAGCAGACGCAGGAAACTGGCCGTGAAACGAAGAAGGAGATTCCGGATTCTGGCGGCGGTCATCTGTGTGCTGCTGGCTGCGGCAGCGGCGGCCGGGATTTATACGTACACTCCGACGTCAAAAACGATGGATCTTCAGGAATATTTCGGATCGTCCGGAGAGTCAGAAAAATGCACGATTGTGCTCGACGGCACTGTGTATCCGGATGAGGGAACGCTTGTCAACGGAGAAGTGTATGTGAGTGCGGAATGGGTCCGGGAGCACCTCACGACGCGGTTTTACGAGGATACGGAGACACAGGCGGTCCTGTTCACGGACGGGGACGGCACGTGGGAATACAGAGCCGGTCAGACGGCGTACACATCAGATGACGGCAGATCGGCCGTCACGGATAAGCCGGTTGTGGCAGGCACGGGCGGGCAGACGATGCTGTGGCTCGCATACTGCCTGAAAAATGCGGATTTCAGCGCCTCCTGGTTCCTTGATGAAAGTGACCAGACGGATGCGCAGGCGGCTGGGCCGGCGCGGGTTGTGCTGCGCAGCGGCGGCGCTCAGAACAATACGGCCACCCTCACGCGGGACACCCAGGTGCGGTACCGGGGCGGCATCAAAAGCCCGGTCCTGGAGACGATCGCGCAGGGCGATACGGTGACCGTGCAGGAGGATCTGGGAGACTGGACAGAAGTGCTCACGGAGGACGGCGTCACGGGATATGTCCGCAGCAAATATCTGACCGGGCAGCAGACCGGCACGGTGGCGCACACCTATGACGGGGCGTATTCTCATGTTCTGATGGGGCAGACGGTCGTCATGGGGTGGCTCACCAGCAACAGTGCCGTTTTAAACGGCGGGGAGTCGGATCCGGCTTCGGCGCAGGAGCTGAATGTCGTTTCGCCGACCTGGTACACGATTACGGATACGTCGGGGAATGTGGATGACACAGTTTCCGCCGACCTCATCACGGAGCTCAAAAGCCGCGGACTGTCTGTGTGGCCGCTGATTTCGGATTTCACGGAAGATGTGGACAGCAAAGCGCTGCTCTCCAGCCGTGCGGCCAGAACAGCACTCATCACCCGCCTGATGACGGACGCGGATCAGTACGGATATGACGGCATCAATCTGGATTTTGAGGCGGTCACGGAAGAGAGCGCTCCGGATTTCCTGCAGTTTGTGCGGGAACTTTCCGTGGAGTGCCGGAAGAGACACATCATCCTCTCGGCGGATAATTATATTCCGGTCCAGAGCAGAGCATATTATAATTATGAAGAACAGAGCGATTATGTGGATTA
The DNA here is from genome assembly GCA_900314255.1 of uncultured Lachnospiraceae bacterium. GTDB lineage: Bacteria > Bacillota > Clostridia > Lachnospirales > Lachnospiraceae > UBA4285. The sequence continues at coordinate 14,155 of OMUP01000145.1, forward strand.
TATCATCATGATGGACTATGATGAGCACTGGTCCACATCGGAACCCGGAAGTGCCTCGTCGCTTGATTTCTTCCGCACGAACCTGACCAATGCCTTGTCAAAAGTGGACAGCAGCCAGCTGATTTGCGGCTGCCCGTTCTACACCCGCATTTATTCGGTGAAAGACGGTCAGTCTGACGGCCGTGAGTACGGAATGCAGGAAGCAATCGATGCGGTGACAGCGGCCGGCGTGACACCGGTATGGGATGAAAGTGTCGGACAGTACACGGCCTCCTGGAGCGACGGCGATACACAGATGTATGCATGGCTCGAGGAAGAGCGCTCGTTCACGCTGCGCATGCAGGCGGTGAAAGAGTCCAGCTGCGCCGGCGCTGCATTCTGGCAGCTGGGAAAGGAACTTCCGGATATCTGGGATATAGTCCGGGAAGAATTGGGGTGAAAGAGATGAATACGATCATTGCGGCACTGACAGGCGACAAGGGAAAAGACGATGCTGTCTTTTCAAAGGCGGGCGAAATTCTGCGCGCCGGAGGACTGGTGGCATTTCCCACGGAGACGGTCTACGGGCTCGGGGCAGATGCGCTGAATGAACAGGCTGCGAAGAAGATTTACGCGGCGAAGGGACGCCCGAGTGATAATCCGCTGATCGTTCATATCGCTGACAGGGCGGACTACGCAAAGCTTGCAAGAGAGGTTCCGCCGGCGGCAAAGCTTCTCTACGACCGGTTTCTGCCGGGACCGCTGACGATGATTTTGAAAAAAAGCGACATCGTGCCGGACACAATCACCGGCGGGCTTGACACGGTGGCAATCCGGATGCCGAGCCATCCGACGGCGGCGCGCCTGATCCGGGAGTCGGGCGTGTACATCGCGGCGCCCAGCGCCAATCTGTCCGGAAAGCCCAGCCCGACAAAGGCGGAGCATGTCATCCATGACCTGAACGGCCGCATCGACATGATTCTCTGCGACGACACGGTGGATGTCGGGGTGGAGTCCACGATTATCGACTTGTCTGAAGAAGTTCCGGTGCTCCTGCGCCCGGGCTATATCACGCTGGAGCAGCTCAGAGACTGCCTGGGGCGGGTCGATGTTGACCCGGCCATCCGCGGTGTATCTGTTCCGGCGGGGGTCGTCCCGAAGGCGCCGGGCATGAAATACAAGCATTACGCGCCGGACGCGGATCTTTCGATCGTGGAAGGAGAGCCGGAGGCCGTGATCGCAAAAATCAACGAGCTGACCGAAGAAGCCATGAAAAAAGGCGAGAAGGTCGGCATCATGGCGACGGACGAGACGGCTTCCCGCTATCCGCAGGGGATTGTGAAAGTGGTCGGCTCGCACAGAGATGAGGCGACGGTCGCTCACAACCTTTTTGCGGTTCTCAGGGCCTTTGACGAGGAGAAGGTCGACCGGATTTATTCGGAAGGATTCTCGGGGCACAACGTCGGCCAGGCAGTCATGAATCGTTTGATAAAAGCTGCGGGACATACTATAATTAATGCCTGAAATCGGCCGGAAGGCCGGAGATGCCACTTTACAGACGCCGGACAAGACAGGATTATGAAGACATTTGACAAGATTCTCTTTGTGAGCAGAGACGGGACGTGCCGCGCGCCGCTTGCGGCGGCAGCAGCCAGGCAGTACCTGGGCACTTCGCGGATACAGATTGGCTCGCGAGGGATGATTGTGCTGTTTCCGGAGCCATTCGACAACCGGGCGGGAGAGCTGGCGACAAAGAGCGGCATTAAATGGACGCCCGGGTACTCCCGCGAGATCGGCGCGGAGGATTTCTCCGACAAAACGCTTGTTCTGACGATGAATGCGTCGATGAAGAAGACGCTCTACCGGAAATTCCCCAATGCGGTCAATGTTTTCACACTCGGAGAGTTTGCGGGTGAGACGGACGCCGAGGTGAAGGATCCTTCGGGACGCGGAGAAGAAGCGCTGGAGAGCTGCTTTGTGCAGATTCAGGTGCTTACGACAGTCATAGGCGGAAAAGCTGAACTTCAGTCAGCTGGAAAGGACGAAGATGATAGCAATCGGAAGTGATCACGGAGGGTACCTTCTCAAGCAGGAGATCATGAAGCATCTTGATGCGGAAGGCAAAGAGTACGTCGATGTGGGCTGTTACGACGAGAAGTCCGTTGACTATCCGGTATATGCGAAGAAAGTTACAGAGAAAATTCAGGACGGTTCGTGTGAGCTGGGAATTCTGATCTGCGGAACCGGAATCGGCATGAGCATGGCTGCCAACAAGGAAAAAGGCATCCGCGCAGCGGCGGTTTCGGACTGCTACACGGCGGAGAAAACCCGCGAGCACAATAATGCCAATGTCCTGTGTCTGGGCGGGCGCACGCTGGGCCCGGATCTCGCCGTGAAAATCACTGACTGCTTCCTCTCGACGCCATTTTCCGGCGAAGAGCGGCATATCAGACGGATTCAGATGTGGGATAAATAAAGAGGCTTACTATGAGCGACAAGCGGAAAGACTATATTTCGTGGGATGAGTATTTCATGGGGGTAGCCAAGCTTGCCTCCATGCGCTCGAAGGACCCGCACACGCAGGTCGGCGCCTGCATCGTAAGTCCGGACAACAAAATCCTGTCGATGGGTTACAACGGATTTCCTCTCGGATGCTCGGATGACGAGTTCCCGTGGGCCCGGGAAGGCGGGGATGAGCTGGACAAGAAGTATGTGTATATCGTCCATTCGGAACTGAATGCGATCCTGAATTACAGAGGGGGAAGCCTGGAGGGAAGCAAGATGTATGTCACCCTTTTCCCCTGCAATGAGTGCGCAAAGGCCATCATTCAGGCCGGAATCCGCACACTCGTCTACGACGATGACAAATACGCCGGCACGGCCAATGTCATCGCTTCCAAGCGGATGCTCAAGGCGGCCGGTGTGAATTTCTACCGCTACGAGCGGACCGGGCGCGAAGTGAAGATCACTCTGTAAGAAAATAAAGGCAGGCGTTATTTTACCGCCTGCCTTGCACTTTCCGGTATGTGCTGATCGAGCACTCCGATTACCCGTTCAAATGATCCGCTGTATATACACGAAAGAAGTTCGTTGAGGCTGCGCAGGACGCTGGCAAGTGATGCGGACGGGAGGATTCCCCTCTCGAATGCGTCAGCCAGCTCATCCAGATCGACGACCCGCACGAGGCCGGAATTCTCCAGGATTACATCCGCCAGAAGATCGGTGAAAATCCAGGTGTCGGATTCTTTTACATAGTCCGAGCGGATGATGTCACAGTAGATGTAATACAGGGAATTGTCGCGCCGGAAAAAGCGGCTGACTTTCCAGCCTTTCTTTAGAAAATAGCAGGAATATCCATGCGAAAACTGCGCTTTCGGGTGAAGAGTCTTCCACGCCGTGACGATAACATCATCTGACTGATAGAGGATCGTGTCATCGTCAAGCGGAATGTACTCGTCCGGAATCAGACGTTTTCGAATCAGTTCTGGCATACATGACCTCCGGTTGTCTCAGGCAGCCTGAAGAAACTCCGGTTACGATTTTGTTGTAATAGATTATAGCACCAGCAGAAGCTCTGACAATCTGCTTCCGGGGAAAAATAGCATGAAAAATCGATTTTTCCGTAATTTCAGCCAGATCAACGAGAACCTTCCGGTACTGCTGGCAGGAGAAGGGATTTTCCTCGCACTGTCCGAGGTGATCGTGGCGCTTTTTGTCCCGAAAGAGCTGAAAAGCACAGCTGCTCTTGGAATTCTGGCCGGTGTGCTGACGGCAGCAGCCGGCAGCATCATGCTGGCTCTGATCATCCGCAGCGCTCTGTACAAGGAAGGCAGCAGAGGTGCTGCCGTTCTTTTTATACTGCTTCGCACAGGTCTTGTGGCGGCCGTTCTTCTTTTGTGCCTGCTGAAAAGTCCGAAGCTGTGCGTGGCGGCTCTCATCGGCATGCTTTCGGAGCAGACAGGCGTGTATCTTGCGCCGGCAGCGGCGCGTTTCAGAAACAGAAAAGAGAAAAGTGATGTCCAGAACCGGTAAGAGAGGAAATCGGATCCTTGGTGCGCTGTTTGCGGCCGCATTTGTCATAACCTGCGTCGGAACGTGGATTTTTTCGGGAAAGCGCGCAGAGGGGAGCTGGCAGGACAGTTCGTACTGGAGCGAGGCCGAGGCGCCCGTCATCTATATGGAGACGGAGAGCGGCGGCCATTATGACTGCCTGACGGGCTTTAAGGACGCGGCGTCAGCGGAAGCGGCGGCAGACCGGAATCTTGTCGCGCTTCCATCGAGTCTGGCGCAGAAAATGGTCATCGAGACGTACGGAAGCAGCGTAGATGGCATCCGCTATGAACTGCGCCGCGCGGAGGGCCAGCTTCTGGAGACGGGGGACATCACGGACCCGGAAAGCAGCGGGACGCAGCTTTCCTTTACCGTGCAGTTCCGCGATCTGATGAGCACCTCGGAGGACAGCCTGCTCACGCTGTACCTGACGCTGGCAGATGGAAGTGAATACGAGTATGTCACCCGGATCATTCCGGCGCCGGGCGCGGATATCGACGCGAAACTCGCCTATTTTCATGACTTTTTTAACGCTGTCTACGACAAATCCCGCTCCGCCGAGGCGGCCGCCCAGCTTTACGTCGTGTCCGGCAAGGACAATTCGTCGTTTGGAAACGCCACCATCAACACATCGGCTGAACTTCTGACCTGGGGCACTCTGCAGACGGTTCCGATGAGGGAAATCGTTCCGTCGCTGCGCTCCGTCACAGATGACGAGTGCGAATTCTACGCCCGCTATCCGGTTCTTGTCACCGACAGCAGCGGTGTGTCTCAGACGATCATGACCGAGGAGACGACGACAATCGGCCTGGATAAAAGCGGAAACTGCCAGGTGGACAATTATCAGCGCACAGCCGGTGAGGTCTTTTCGGGCAGCAATGCATTTAATGATGCCCGTACGCTGAATCTCGGCATTCAGGGCGGCGGGGAAGAGGACATGGCGGTCAGCGCATCCGGCACGGATTACTGGTTCTTTAATGCCGGGAATCTCTGGCGCTATGCTTCCGGAGAAGACAAGCTGATCCGGGTGTTTTCCTATGAATCATCTGACTCCGACGGTGTCCGGGAAGACAATGAGGACTATATCGGCCGGATTCTGCGCTGCGACGATGACGGAGACTGCTGGTTCGCGCTGATGGGCTATGTGAGCCGCGGCCGGCACGAAGGGCAGACAGGGCTTTCTGTCTGGCACTACTCGGCGTCGGATGACGCCACCGAGGAAATGCTGTTTTTCCCGATGTCCGGCACGGCGGAGACAATTGCACAGCAGACGGGCACTCTGATGAGTGTCGGCGGCGACGGCGTATTTTATCTGAGTTACGGCGGCCAGCTGCTGACAGTCGGCACGCCGGGCAATGAAGTGTCCCGCGAAACAGTGGATTTTTCGGCCGAGAGTTTTGCGGCAAGCAGTGACCAGACGCAGATCGCCTACTGTGTCGGCACGGGCGAGTGGAAGACGCTGCGCGTGGTCAATCTCACGGACGCGACGGCGCAGGAGATCACGGCACCGGACGGAGACTGCATCCGGCCGCTTGGTTATATCGGACATGATCTGGTCTACGGTCTGGCGCACAGCGAAGATATAAACGAGGCAGAAGGGAGCTTCCCGATGTACCGCATCGGCATTGTAAATGATGCAGGAGAACAGGAGGCGGATTATCAGCCGGACGGATCGTATATCCTCCAGGTGCAGCTGGACGCTGCCAGGGTTCTCATGAGCCTGGGCGTGAAACAGGAGAACGAGAGCTTTCTTGAAACCGGATCGGACCAGCTGATCAGCCGCAGCCAGTCTGCCGCGGAGATTCAGACGACAACGGTGACGTCGGATGAGTGGAAGAAAGAAACGGCGATTTACCTGCCGAAAGCAGCGGCCAGCAGTTCCGGGAGCCCGGAAGTGGAAATTGTCTGGAATATCACCGAGAATACCGGCGATCTGGCGCTGATATCTGCAGATGAATAATTAAACAACAGCGAAATAGGGGCTGTTGCAAATTCATAGCTGCAGCCCTACCTGAAAAAACTCGTCTTCGGACGAGTTTTTTCTATATATGACGAAAGCCGGGACTCACGCCCCAGCTTTCGGTGTAAAATATATTTAT
>OMUP01000148.1 GCA_900314255.1 uncultured Lachnospiraceae bacterium
AACTCTTCGAGCATTTCGGCTTCACGGTGGACAATGTCGTGAAGACGGCGGAGGAGCTGTAACATTCTGCCTGACAATTTATATTTGGGATTATGCCGCTCTGGGAAACCAGGGCGGCTTTTTTTAGCGCATAAGCCAGTGCCGGAGGCCCTTGCCGACCGGCATGCTTGCATGCCAGGACGGCAGAGGGCTCCAGGCACGGCAACGGAAAACCGCATGAAGCGGCGCGGGAATGCGGTTTTCCGTTAGCGATGCGGGAGCTGCCGAAGGCAGCAAAGCAGCGCGGTGGCTTATGCGCGAAGGAAGGATTGGGACCACTTTTTCTTGACCGGGGATGCCAGAATTTGCCGGCGCTGATTTCGCGAAGAAGGAGCGGACAGATCTTCTTTTGCCGGCTTTGTAAATTTAAGCGCAAAGGGCATTTACGGGGTGAAATTATTGACACCGGTGTCAATTCTTGTCAATTTACGGCCGAAATTTTAAGGTGTATTTTCTGATTATCGAATTCGTGAGGATCACTTCCGGCGATGGAGTGAGGGGGAATTTCATAATATGAACAGTATCCAGGTACTGCTGGTTGGTGTATGCGGTTATGGAGCCAATTACATCAATGAAATCAGTGAAGTGCGTCCGGAGGGAGTCACAGTCTCCGGCATTGTCGAGGTAAAAGAGAATATAGAAGATCTGTATCCGATCATCCGGGAGCAGTCCATTCCTGTTTATAAATCGGTCGAAGACTTTTACAAGGAGCACGAAGCGGATCTGGCCATCATTTCAACGCCGATTCATCTGCATTTCGAGCAGATTCGCTACTGCATCCGGCACGGATCGAATGTACTGACGGAAAAGCCGGTGTGCACATCCGTTGAAGGCGCCAGAAAACTGCAGGAAGAAGAGAAACGCTGCGGCAGATTTATTTCCGTGGGCTATCAGCTTGATTACAGCCGGGATGTTCTGGCGCTTAAGAAAGATATTCTCGCAGGGCGTCTTGGAAAGGCTGTATCGATGAAGTGTCTGCACGCCTGCCGCCGCGGGGAAATCTATTACCACCGCAACGGATGGGCGGGAAAAATATCCGTGAACGGCTGTGCCGTCAATGACAGCCCGTTCAACAATGCCTGTGCGCATCAGTTTCAGATTATGACGTTTCTGCTGGGCGGTTCGCTTAGCAGCGCGGCAGAGCTTGAAAGTGTAAAGGGAGAAGTGTACCGCGGCAATCCGGGTGTGGACAATTTTGACATCGCTGCCGTGCAGGCCGTTACAGAGTCCGGCGTTCCGCTTTCTTACTATACCGGCCATCCGTGCCGGGAAAAGAAAATCGGACCGCAGGCTGAGTATGTATTTGAAAACGGCACAGTCTATTTCGGGCACGACTTCGGAAACGGCCCGGTAAATGAGTATGTCCTGCAGAAAAACAACGGGGAAATCGTAAATTACGGAGCGGTCGACAAAGGAGCAAGGCTGCAGAAATTTTACGACGCACTGCAGGCTGTCCGGGATCACAGCCGGCCGGTGTGCACTGTGCAGTGTGCGATTCCGCATCTGCAGGCGGTCGAGGCGCTCGCAAAACTTCCCGTCACGGATATTCCGGCCGGGGAAGTTGATGTCGTCTCAGAAGATAGGGATATGTATCACGAAGTAAAGCACTTCAAGGAGATTTTTGAGAGTTGTTACGAAAACCAGCGGATGCCTTCGGACGTGACAGAGCGCTGGGGAAAATAAAACAAGGAGGGAAGATTGTGTATGAGAAAAGGTAAACAGACAATGAAGCGGGCCGCATCTGCTGCGATGGCAGCTGTGTGCGGCGGCGCTCTGCTCGCGGGGTGCGGCAGCGGAAGTTCCGGCACGACAAGTGCCGCGGCAACGGCCGCAGCCGCGACAACAGCGGCAGGAAGCACCGCGGCGCAGACGACGACAGCAGCCAATGACAAGCCGTATGCCGGCACAACCCTGACATGGTGGACAAAGCTCAACGGAAACGTTTCGGCCGAGTATCAGAATCTGGGCGATACGCCGTGGGCCCAGTATGTGGAGGAGCAGACGGGAATTCACATTGAATTCCAGCATCCGACGCAGGGACATGAAGATGAGGATTTTGCCGTGATGACGGCATCCGGCGATTATCCGGACATCATCGAATACACGTGGACGAAATACTCCGGAGGTGCCGGAGCGGCCATCGATGACGGCGTCATCATCAGCCTTGACGACATCATGAAGAAGGGCGGAACACCGAATCTCTCAAAGCTTCTGTCAGACAACCCGGAAATCGACAAGATGATCAAAACCTCGAACGGCGAGCATTACTGCTTCCCGTTTCTGCGCGGAACAAAGACGCCGAACGAGACTCAGTTCAGCTCCGGTTTCATTTACAGAGCCGATATTCTGGAGCAGCTAGGACTTGACGCTCCGGAGACGCCGGACGAGTGGGAGACGGTTCTTAAGGCTTACAAGGATGCGGGCTTTGATGTGCCATTTACCACAAGAAAAGAGTGGATGAAGGATGTGTGGTCGCCGGGCTTTGACAACTGGGGCGACTTCTATGTGGAGGACGGTGTCGTAAAGAACGGCCTGATCGAGGACAGCCGGAAGGATCTCATCACATGGCTGAACAAGATGTACACCGAAGGCCTGATCGACAATGACTATCTTGTCGCCGACAAGAAGTCGAACCAGACATACTTCACGACCGGAAAGTCGGCGGTTGTATACGCACCGTTCGGCCAGGGCATGGGCGACTACAGCAAGATCATGCAGGAGCAGGATCCGAGCTTCACGTCCGACAATATCCAGTGCGCTGTTCCGGTAACATCGACGAAGGGGAAGAACGCCAAGTTCTCCAAGATGAACAACATCTACGATCAGTCCGGAACATCCGCCGCCATTTCAACGGACTGCAAGAATCAGGAAGCTGCCGCATGGCTTCTTGACTGGATGTTCTCCGATGAGGGCGATCTGGTCAACAACTATGGCATCGAAGGCAAGACCTACGAGATGGTTGACGGCAAGCCGACGTACACGGATTTCGTGCTGAACAATCCGGACGGCAAGTCGGTTTCTGTAATCCTTGCAGGCTACACCAGAGCTTCGACATCCGGCACCTGCGTTCAGGATGAAGGCTACATCGAGCAGTACTATTCGCAGGACAACCAGAAGAAAGCTCTGAAGACTTCGATGAAGACGGACATGGGCAAACATTTCTTCCCGCCGACATCCGTTGCAGCAGAAGATCAGGAAGAGTACGCGCAGATCATGGGCCAGGTGAACACCCTTGTGAGCGAAATGGAAGCCCAGTTCATCTCCGGCAATACGTCGATGGATGAGTGGGACAGCTATCAGCAGCAGCTGAAGGACTTCGGCATTGAAAAAGCCATTCAGATGATGCAGAAAGCCTATGACAAGTACATGCAGAACTGATGCATGACCATATCCCGGGGCCGGATCTAACGTTTTGCCCGGCCTCAGGATTTTCAGGAGAGACAGTATGGAACAGTATGGGAAATTGCTTGAAAGACTGGATTTTTCGGCTCCCGGTATGCAGGAAGCCGGAAAACTCTGCAAGGCCGGTGATTTTGCCGGCGCGATGGAAGCGGTGAGCAGGCATTTCCGCACAAGGACATCACCGCGGTATCTTTTTACAGCCAGTGAGGCGGAAAAACTGCAGGATCCGCAGACTTTAAACGATGCGCAGGAGGTGCTTGACCACACCATCTACGGGCATCACTTTGAAGGCGATATTGACTGGAAGTACAATCCGACTTCCGCCACGTCCAGAGATAAAGAATGGACATGGTCTTTATACAGACATTTATACTGGCAGCCGCTGGCAAGAGCCTATGCGCTGACAGGTGACGAAAAATATACAAAGGAATTTCTGGCAGAAATGAAGAGCTGGGCACAGCACTGCCCGGTGACGCCGTTTATGACAGACAATTACCGTGAAATTGATCAGAACTATCCTTTCCCGGGGCATTCCTGGAGGACGCTCGAAGCAGGGATGAGGCTGTTTACTTCCTGGCTTCCGTCGCTTGAAATCTTCCGGAAAAGCCCGCTTCTTGACGGGAACGCGTGGAACATGATTCTTTCTCTGATCTGTGACCACTGCGATTTCCTGATGAAGAATTTCAGCAATCACACCCATTCCAGCAACTGGCTGACCATGGAATCGGCCGGCCTTCTGGAGTGCGGAATTCTGTTCCCGGAAATCCGTTCCGACTGGCTCGTGACCGGATACCGGAGAGTCACACAGGAAGTGAAATACTCCTGGGACAACGATGGAATTCATATGGAGTGCACACCGGTCTATCACCTGTGCGCGGTAAATGCGTATTTTCAGTGTTTCCTCCTTTTGCGGTCAAACGGCTTCCCGGTGCCGCCCTACATGCTGCCGACACTTGAGAAAGCAGCGAAATTTCTGGTGAGTATCGTGAAGCCGGATCTGACCACGCCGATGATCGGCGATGCGGACTGTGAAGACCTGAAAACGCGCCGGACGGATACGTCGCTCTATGAAGGGATGAATCTGTCGTTTGATCCGCTGGATCTGAATGAACTCAGAGCTTTTTTCCGGAAAATGTATGAGACCACAAATGATCCGGAATTCCTGTATATGGCGACTTGCCGGAAGCAGGGAAAGGCTCCTGAAAAGAAGGATTTTGCGTACCGGTCAGCCGGCATTTACGTCATGCGGACCGGGTGGGAAGATACGGATACCTGCTTTCACGTACACGGCATTCAGCTGGAGCGGGGAGAAGTCAGCACACACTCCCACAATGACACGGGGCATGTTGAAATCAGCATCCGGGGTGAGAATATCCTGACGGACAGCGGCCGGTATGTGTACAACTCGTCGGTCTGGAAGGAGTGGAGAAGATACTTTCTGTCTGCCAAAGCCCACAACACGCTGTACATCGATGATCACGAGATGGGATCCGAGCCGGGAATCCGCAAGGTGCGCGGCGTACGCACGTATTTGCATGAATTCACGGATACGCCGCAGATGCAGCTGATCGACATCTCGCACAACGGATATGCATACATGGATGATCCGATGTTCCACAGACGCCGGGTTTTCCGCTTCCCGGGCGACATATTTGTCATCGAGGACCGGCTGAACGGAATCTGCCGGCAGGATCATGATATCCGGCTGTACTACAATTTTTACTTCGGCAGCCTGAGGATGGCGAACCAGGGAGCATTTTCGTACACGTCGGTCAATGGAAATCCGTACGATGTGGCCGTTGCTTCTGATAAATCGTTTTCATCGGAAATCCTCTGCGGCAGCGAGGATCCGATCGGAGGCTGGTATTCAGGCGGATATATGTGGAAGAAGCCGGTTCCGCAGCTGGTGATAAAGCTTGAAGGCCGGGCGCCGCTCTCCTTTGTTACGATCTTACAACCGGGAGGCTCTGGGGCGTATGTGAAGGAAATGAAAGACGGCTGCGGGATCATCGCGCTGCCGGACGGGAAGAATCTGAAACTGTGTGAAGACAAGTATGAACTTGCATGAGGGGAGGCAGGCAATGCGTTTTGGAATCTGTACCAGTCTGGACAATGCCAGACTACTGAAGGAAACCGGATATGACTATATTGAGCTCAACGCGTCAAAGACCATGCAGCTGACGGACAAGGAAATTCAGGATGGTCAGGCGATGCTGCGGGATCTGGACCTGAGAGCCGAGAGCTGGAATGTCCTTTTTCCGAAGACGATCAATATTGTGGACGGGAGCTTTTCAGACAGCGATCTGCAGGAGCTTGACGAGAAGATCTTTTCGATGATCGAAGGGTTCGGCGGCAAGGTCGTGGTTTTCGGAAGCGGGAAAGCAAGAACCTGCCCGGAAGGGGAGGACTTCAGTACCTGTTACGGCAGACTGCTGCAGGCTGTCCGGCTGACCGGAAAAATAGCCGCGCAGCACGGCGTAGAGATCGTCATTGAACCGCTCTCAAGGGCCGAGACGAATATGATCAATACCCTTGAGGAAGGCGCCATTCTGGCAGCGGACGCGCAGATGGACAATGTATCGCTTCTCTGCGATTACTTTCATGTCATGAAAAATGCAGATGATCTGGATTATATCCGGTTTTTGAAACCTCTGAAGCATATTCACATCGCGGCGGCCGCGGGGCGGAAATACCCGCTTTCAAGAGAGGGCGAACAGTACGAGAAGCTTTTCGCAAATCTGAAGGCAGCCGGCTATGACGGGCGCATGAGTATCGAGGGCAAGACCGATGACATCGCAAAAGATGCCCCGCAGGCTCTGAAGCTTCTGAAAGAACTGGAAAAGGAGGCCGGAAAGGAACAGGCATGAAAACAGTACGATTTGGCATCATCGGGTTCGGACACATCGGCTCGCAGCATGCGAAGGAAATCATCGCGGGCAAAGTTTCAGGCCTCACCATAACGGCGGTCGCTGATACGGATCCTGCCCGGCTGAAGGCGGCAAAAGAGATGCTCGGGGAGTCTGTGAAAATGTTTGACTCGGCGGAGGCGCTGATTCACAGCGGTGAGGTGGACGGTGTCGTCATCGCGGTGCCGCATTACCTGCATCCATCGCTGGCAGAGGAAGCGATCCGTTCCGGCGTGCATGTTCTGGTAGAAAAGCCGGCCGGCGTGTACACAAAGCAGGTCAAGCGGATGAACACGACGGCTCAGGCGCATCCGGACATCGTATTCTGCATGGATTTCAACCAGAGAACCAATCCGCTTTACGGAAAAGTAAAGGATCTGCTTAAGAGCGGTGAACTCGGAGAAATGAAGAGAGTCATCTGGATCATCACCGACTGGTACCGCTCGCAGAGCTACTATGACCAGGGCGGCTGGAGAGCGACCTGGGACGGCGAGGGCGGCGGCGTGCTGCTGAACCAGAACCCGCACAATCTGGATCTGTGGCAGTGGATCTGCGGAATGCCTTCCCGCGTGCGCTCACAGGTGTACTACGGAAAGCACAGAAAAATCGAAGTGGAAGACGACCTGTATGCAGTCGTGGAATATCCGAACGGAGCGACAGGGGCTTATATCACAACCGTCGGCGATGCGCCAGGCACAAACCGGCTCGAAATTGACGGCGAGAGAGGGCAGATCGTAGTGGAGAACAATTCCCTTGCTTTCCGCCGCCTTAGGGTTCCGGAACCGGAGTTTAACCGGACGTGGACCAAGGGCCTCGGAAAGCCGGAAGTGTGGAACTGTGAAGTTCCGGTCAAAGGAAAATATACATCGCATGCCGGAATTCTGAGCAACTTTGCAGACTGCATTCTTTACGGGAAAAAGCCCATTGCGCCCGGAGCAGAAGGGCTGAACGGGCTGGAAATTTCCAATGCCATTCATCTGTCATCCTGTACAGGAGGAGACTGGGTCGACGTCCCGGTCGACGATGATCTGTTCCTGGAGAAACTCCAGGAGCACTGCAAGAATCCGGTCACCGAGTGAGGCAGCCGATGCTCTGGAATGTTATAATATAGTCTATATCTTATCGTGATGTTCCGGGGGAAAACCGATGGCAAATGCTGGGAAAGCAAGGATCAATCGCAGTCTTCTGCGCAAATGGAGTCTGCCGTATTTTATCATGGCCTTTGCGGCTGTTCTGACACTGATCATCAGTGCCGGCCACATGGTCAGGAGTATGCGCGAAAATCTGGAGTACACCGGAAATATTCAGCTGGATATCACCCGGATCCGGATTGACAGCCTGCTTTCTTCGCTGAGACAGTTCAGCGCGGAGGCCGGAAGCGACGTCAACGTCCTGGCAGCGGCCGGCGAAAACGGGAGAATGGAAGGCACGCGCTGGGAATTGTATCAGCTCACCCGGTCCATCAATGACATGGAAGGGCAGAGCAGCAATCATATTTATCTGTATTTTCCGGGCAGCCGTCTCATGGCGTCGGACACATACTACGGAGACAGTGAGAGCTTTTATCAGCATGAAATTGCGGAGACAGATATCCCGTTTGAAACTTTTCAGACGGCAGTCAGCGGTACCTATCAGACAACACGGGGTTTTGCGGTGCCGGGAGACGAGACGCACAAAAACGGCTATCTGATTTTTGTAAGGCCGGTCAACGTGATGCGCAAGAGCCTCAGCGGATGCAACGCGGTGATGCTTTTTGACCTGGATCAGCTTGTAAAAGCTTCGGACTGGCTGGAAGAAAACGATCTGTGCATCGCGGACCGCAACAACAAGGTGATCATCGGGAGCGGCGACCTGCCGGAAGATGGTGAGGCAGAAATACTGGACAGGCTGCTTGACAACGCACGGGAAAACAGGCGAAACCGCTTCTCCATCAGAGGAAAAGTTGTCACTTCGATCTCATCGGACTATGAAAACTGGGATTTCTGCGTGCTGACGCAGGATGTGGATTATCTGCAGCAGATCAAGTTCGCGATTGTGCTGGTGCTGATTCTCATCGCAGTTTATGTGTTTCTGCTCACGATCGTTGTTTGGGCAGAGTACCGGAAACGGTACACGGAAATTTCAAAGACAATCGGGGCCTTTGCCGGAAGCGACAGAAAAGGAGCAAAAGCACCGGATTCGCTTCCGCAGGATGCCTACGAGTACATTGACAGCCACATACGGCAGCTCGTCGAGAAAAATCTGGAGAATGACGATCTGCTTCAGCACCAGAGGATCTCCATCCGCCGCGGCGTGTACAGCCAGGTGCTGCATCAGAGAGATGTCACAAAGCAGTTCGGCCGGGATACGTTCCGGGATGTCGGTCTCACGATAGCGAATGATCAGCTGTGTGTGCTGCTGCGCTACAAGATTGAAAAAGAAGAAACTGCCTCGGTGCGCGCGGATCTGAAGGACTTCATCCTGAAAAATGTGACAGAAGAAAACCTGTCGGACGCGGGACTTTCCTGCGTGTGCCTGGAGGAAGGAAACGAGGAAATTATTTACGCGGTATGGAAAAAGACAGCTTCTGAGCGCGGTGAACTGACGGAGGCTGTGCGGAAAGCCGGGGAGAAGACGAAAACATTTGTCACGGATCAGTTCCACATCGGATTTGAGAGTGCGATCAGCGACGAGCATCACGGGATTGACGGGATCCGCCGCGAGTTCGGGGAGACAGAGACTGTGTTTACGTATCGCAAGGAAAATGACCGCGATGTCATCTGCTACCGCGATCTGAACCGGGTTCCGGAGGATCACCTGCCGCAGTATCCGGTGGATATGGAAAACCGGCTGCTGTACTGTATTCAGCACGGCGACGAAAAGGGCGCGCAGGAGCAGATCGGTCAGATTCTGGCACTCAACAAGGCGGATCTGCTTTCCGGGGAAGCGTTTGAGTATCTGACTTCGCGGATTGCGTCGGACATCTTCCGGGCGGGAAAGCGCGTGTCGGATGACCCGATGGTCACGTACCGGTATGACGCCATGATGCGGGCGTGTCACGCCCGTGAGCAGGACAGGGGGGCCGTGAGCGAGGCGCTGTCGGATGCGGTGCGGATTACGTGTCAGAAGATTTCAGACATCGCCGAGAGCGAAAAGCAGACGGCCAAAGGCGGGCTCGGCCAGGAGATCACGGAGTGGATCGGCGAAAATTATGCGAATCCGGAGATGAACGCAGCCATGGTGGCGGAGCATTTTTCTATGACGCCGGCCGTATTATCCAGGTATTTCAAGCAGGCCGAAGGCGATACGCCGTCTCATTACATCACATCGCTCAGGCTCTCGAAGGCGAAGGAAGAACTGCTCAAGGGGAAGACAGTCGAAGAAGTGAGCCGCACCTGCGGATTTGCCAGCAAGCGGACTTTTCTGCGGGTATTCAAGCAGTATGAAGGTGTCACGCCGTCTCAGTACCGGGATCTGCATTCGGAGGAGAACGGACATGGCACAGAAGGATAAAAGGAGCGTCCGGCCTTTCGTGAGGGCCGGAAAGAAAGGAAATTTATGAAAAAGAGTCGTGAACAAAAAGGCTCCGGGGGGAGCAGTGCGGTGTCAAAACTCACCTTCCGGCAGAGATGTGCGAAGGACTGGAAGAAAAATCGGATGTTATACCTGATGATCCTGCCGATCCTGGTCTATTATGCGATCTTTAAGTTCGGCCCGATGTTCGGTTTGTCCATCGCTTTTCTCGACTACAAGCCGGCCAGAGGAATCCTCGGAAGCCGGTTCGTGGGATTCAAGCATTTCAAGGCATTTTTCACCAATTATTATTTCTTCCGTCTGCTTCGGAACACGCTCAAGATCAGCCTCTGTTCCCTGCTGACATTCCTGTGTCCGATTATTCTGGCACTGCTTCTCAATGAACTTAAGAGTGCAAAATTCTCGAAAGTCGCGCAGACGGTAACGTACATTCCGCATTTCATCTCCACGGTCGTTGTGTGCAGCATGGTCATCGTGCTGACCGGTTCAAGCGGCGCCATCACGCAGATCCTTCACGCCCTCTTCGGCGTGGAAGAAAAGGCGATGCTCAACAACCCCGCGTACTTCCTGCCGATCTATGTGCTGACGGAACTCTGGCAGACCCTCGGGTGGAACTCCATCATCTATCTGTCCGCTCTGACGGGCATCGACCAGCAGCTCTACGAAGCGGCGCGCGTGGACGGCGCCGGCCGCTGGCAGCAGATGCTCCATGTGACGCTGCCGGGCATCGCGCCCACCATCATCATCATGTTCATCCTGAAGATGGGCAAGATATTCAACGTCGGATACGAACGGGTCATGCTTCTGTACAACGACGCGACGCTGAATGTGGCCGATGTCATCAATACATACGTGTACCGGCAGGGCATTGTGCAGGCACAGTACAGCTATTCGACAGCCGTCGGCCTGTTTAACTGCCTCGTGAGCTTCGGACTTGTCCTGATCACCAACAAGATCTCGAACAAGCTGAACGGTTCCGGACTGTGGTAAAGGAGGCGGTACAAATGGCAAATGCTGCTGCGGCCGTAAGGCCATCGCAAAATAATAGAAAGAAAAGCCACATCAAAGAAAGTCTGGGAAGCCGCATCTTTGATGTCGTGGACGTGATCATTATTCTGATCCTGATGCTGATTGTCCTGATTCCTCTGATGCACGTACTCTGGGCATCCTTCTCAAAGCCGGCCCTGTATGCCGCCCACGAAGGCCTGCTCCTCTGGCCGGAAGGCTTTTCGCTGGAATCCTACAAGGCCGTTTTCCGAAACAGAAACATACTGACCGGATACGCTGTCACGATCTTTGTCGTCGTCATCGGCACCACGCTGAGTATCTGTCTGACCGCCATAGCCGGATACGTTCTTTCCCGCAAAGACGTGATGTGGAATCATCTGATTACGGTTCTGATCGTGTTCAGCATGTACTTCAACGGCGGCATGATTCCGTTCTTCCTGGTCGTCAAAGGCGTTGGCCTGAACGGCAGTATCTGGTCGCTGATCATTCCGACGGCGGTCGATACATACAATCTGATTATCATGCGCACGGCCATGGCCGGTGTGCCGGCCGAGCTTGTGGAGTCGGCCAAACTGGACGGAGCCAGCGACTGGACGATTCTTTGGAAGATCATGGTTCCGCTTGTC
>OMUP01000151.1 GCA_900314255.1 uncultured Lachnospiraceae bacterium
TCATCGGCGGATGGATCACCCGCTACGCAGTCGTCTATTTTACCGGTCAGGCAGAGGCAGCGGCCGGAGATGATTTCTTTACGTCCTTTATTTCGTCTCCTGTTTCGCCGGTCGTTTACGGACTGCTTTTTATGGTCGTAACGGGCGTTATTGTCTATAACGGCGTTGAAGGCGGCATTGAACGGGTATCGAAGTGGATGATGCCTTTTCTTTTGGTTTTGATTGTCGCAATTTCCATTTTTGCGCTGACGCTCAGGCACACGGACGCAGACGGCGTGGTCCGGACCGGGCTGCAGGGACTTCTGGTTTATCTGACGCCGGATGTCAGCGGTCTTACGGCAGGCGGATTTTTAAATGTACTCTTGGATGCCATGAGCCAGATTTTCTTTTCGCTTTCGGTTTCGATGGGCATCATGATTACATACGGGTCTTATGTAAAGCCGGACGTGAACCTCAGCAAGTCGGTCAGTCAGATTGAAATATTTGATACGCTGGTGGCTTTTCTGGCCGGCATGATGATTATACCTTCCATCTATGTATTTTCCGGAACGGAAGGCATGGGAGCAGGCCCCGGTCTTATGTTTGTTTCTCTTCCCAAGGTATTTGCCAGCATGGGAACGGCCGGCGTATTTGTCGGAGCGGCCTTCTTCATCATGGCAATTTTTGCGACGCTTACATCCTGCATCTCCGTTCTGGAAGCGATCACCGCAAACTGTATGGAGATCTTTCACACGCCGCGGAAGAAAACGACACTGATTCTGACAATCATTTACTGCGCGGCGACAGCTGTGATCGCGCTGGGCTACAGTATCTTTTATGTTGACGTCAAGCTCCCGACCGGTTCTGAAGGACAGCTGCTGGATATTATGGACTATATAAGCAACAGCTTCATGATGCCTTTTATCGCCATGCTTTCCAGCATCCTGATCGGCTGGGTCGTCGGACCGCGCTGGGTCACCGATGAAGTGCAGAGAAACGGAGAAAAGTTCCCGCGCAAGAAGCTCTATATTTTCGTGATCAAATATGTAGCGCCGATCGTGATGGCGGTCCTGTTCCTTCAGTCAACGGGATTCTGGGGACTTATATTCCGTTGAAACCGAAGCCCGAAAAAAAAGCAACTCGCACAGTTAAAAACGCATCTCATGGCAGATTCATTGTCATGGGATGCGTTTTCTTTTATGTTTGAGCTGAAGAAAAGAGAGTCACTGTGAACCGGTCATCAGGAACAAGGCGGGGCGAGGCATATGGAGAAAGCAATCCGGGTGGAAGGCCTGAAAAAATACTATAAAGAAGTCAGGGCTGTGGATGACATCAGTTTTTCGGTGGAGAAGGGCGAGCTGTTTGGCTTTCTGGGCGTGAATGGCGCGGGAAAATCGACGACGATCAGTATACTCTGTACGATTTCAAGACCGACGGCCGGGACAGTCACAATCTGCGGCCGGAAACTTGGAAAGCAGGATGACAAGATCCGGGAGCGGATCGGTGTTGTCTGGCAGAAAAACTTTCTGGATGAAATGCTGACCGTAAGAGAGAATCTGATCATCCGCGCCAGTCTGTACGGATATTCCGGCCCGAAGATCAGAGAGCAGGTCAAAAAAGCGGCAGATCAGCTTCAGCTTTCTGACATCATGGACCGCTTATACCGGCACCTTTCCGGCGGACAGAAACGAAGAGCGGAGATCGCCGCCGCACTTCTGAATGAGCCGGAAATCCTTTTCCTTGATGAACCCACAACCGGTCTGGATCCGGCAGCCAGAAAGCTGGTGTGGGAAAATGTTGAAACCTTGAAAGACAAGGGAATGACGATATTTCTTACCACGCATTATATGGAAGAGGCCGCAAAGGCAGATCATATTGCAGTCCTTTCGGCTGGAAAAATTGCTGCATTCGGAACGCCTTTTTCTTTAAAAGAAAAATATGCAAAAGACCGCCTGGTTCTCTACAGAAAGGACAGGGAAATTCAGACGATCGAACTGGAAAATACCATGGATGCTCTTCGTATACTAAATGAGAAGCAGGATCAGATCGAAGGATTCGAAGTGATTCAGGGCACCATGGATGATGTCTTTCTGAACATCACCGGCAGGGAACCTTCTGGGGATCAGAGGAGATGTGCCCGATGAGAGAAATTTATTATCTGGTGAAGCGGAATGCACTCTTTTATATCAGAGATAAGGCGTATATCTTTTTCTCGATTCTTTCCACGCTGATCATTCTGGGACTTATGATTCTTTTCCTGGGAAAAGCAAATGTGGACAGTCTCTATGAAGCCCTGCGGGCTTATGGAAATGGCAGCAGCAGTTCGGAAGCGGATTATGAAACAGCCCGGCTTTTGATCACCCTGTGGAGTCTGGCCGGAATACTGGTTGTCAATTCGCTCACCGTGCCGCTCAGCATTTACAGCAGTATGATCAAGGATGAATGGACCGGCAGACTGCAGGCATTCTACGTTTCTCCCGTCAGCCGCTTCAGGCTGTCCCTCGGCTATATTCTTTCTGCCTGGCTGATCGGGACCATCATGTGTCTGCTCACCCTGCTTCTGGGAGAAGGCTATCTTCTTGTGACGGGACTGAAAGCTCTTGATATTCTCACTCTGATAAAAACGGCAGTCTTTGCAGCTCTCAGTGCCTTTACCTTTTCCGCCCTGGGCTATCTTCTGGCTCTGTTTGTCCATACATCAAGTGCGTGGAGCGGAATTCTCACGGTGATCGGCACGCTGGCCGGATTCCTTGGCGGCATCTACTTTCGGCCGGGAGACATGCCTTCGGCCGTCCGGCAGGGAATTCTCTGTCTGCCCGTGATCCACAGTTCAGCTTTGCTTCGGAATGTTATGATGAAGGATGCCATGACCCAAGGCTTTGCAGGCTGCGCCGAAGGCTTTCAGGAGATATTTGAAGAGCAGATGGGAATCCGCCTGGTGCAGGGAAATTTCCAGATAAAGATGAAAGAGCAGCTGATAATCATGGCAGCCTATTCTATAATTGCTGTAACAGCAGCCTGTTTTGTGAGCAGAAACCGCAAGCCCGGCAATCAATGACAGATCATGGGGATGACAGATGAAGATTACCATACAAGACTGCCCGGAAGGCG
>OMUP01000152.1 GCA_900314255.1 uncultured Lachnospiraceae bacterium
TGAACTTTTCCATCTTGCGCAATGCTGCTGCTTTCCAGCACACTTGATTTCCAGGATCCAACAAACACAATCGCCGCCTGACCAGAAACAAATAGATCTGTTCCTTTACTCTCAGAAAGCACCTGATAAGGTGCCATCTGGCCATTATCCATCAGATCAACAACCTGCTGAATAGCATCTTTTGATTCAGCCGTTGCCACTCCAGTCTTTGTGCCATCCTCATTCAGATAATAGCCGCCATTTTGATATAAGAAATTCATCCAAGACGGCTGGGCATCCAATTCCATTACGATCGGATATTCAGAACCGCCGGCTGATGCAATAGCCTCTTTCAACTGATCCGCAATTTTCCGCATATCATCCCATGTCCAGCCGTCCTTGGGAAGATCCACTCCGTATTTTGAGAAGATATCGGTATTGAGCGCACATACAACCGAATCAAGTCCCTTTGGCAGTGCATACTGCTTGCCATTATAGTTATATGCGGAAACTCTACCCTGCGCATATACCGAAGTGTCAAAGTTATCTTTGCTGATATAATCATCCAAAGGTTCCAGAAGATCACTATCAGCATATTTAGGCAGATACACGTTCATCCAAAAAACATCTGGTGCTTCATCCGTTTCAAGTGAAGCATCCAGCTTGGTCCAATAAGAATCCCATGGAATCTGCTGAATGGCAACGTTGATCTTTCCCTCATGCGATTTGTTGAAGGCGTCAACATTCTCCTGAATCACCGGCAGCTGCTCCTCATCCCACAAGGAAAGAGTCAGATTTACTGGTCCTTTCTGTTGTCCACATCCCGCAGATGTAAACGTTCCAGCAATCATCGCAGCGCACAACAAGGTAGCGGTAATACTTCTTTTCATAGGCTTCCTCCCTCGGCTTTTGCCTATACCCTTTCATTTCCGTAGTGAAAAGGAATTCTTTTTAAGTACATACGGTTGTACTTTTGCTTTTCTTATTCATTTTATGTTTTTGCCTTACTGCAGCTTCCTCTTTTAATGATTTGGTAAGGCAGCAGAATTTCCATTTTCTCATCTGTCAACGGTTGATCGATAATTTCAATTACCTTTTGCACAAAACTCTTGATTGGCTGATGAATTGTTGTCAATGCGGGGCGCACCTTTTTAGCAATCTCGAGATCATCGAATCCCAAAACAGAAATATCCTCAGGAATTTTCTTTCCTTCATCCTGTAATGCCGCCATTGCACCAATTGCCAACTCATCACTGAACGCGAATACAGCTGTAAAAGGCACACCCGATGTGAGTTTTTCCAAAGCAGCCTGATATCCTCTTTCAAAAGTAACTGGTCCGCAGGAAACCAGAGAATCCGTCATTTCAATTCCGGCTTCAGAAAGTGCCTGCCTGCAGCCGCTCAATCTTTGAAAACCAGCACCTATTTTGCTGACATTATCTGATAAAAACAGAATATTCCGATGACCAAGTTCGAGAAGATACTTGGTCCCGTCATACGTTGCCGAGATGTCATTGACATGTACCATATCAGTGACTCCAGTCGGTGCGATTCCTCCGAACATTACCGTTCGAATTCCCTTTCCTCGAAGATACTGAAGTACATAGTTATCCAACTCTTCCTCAAAATATACAACTCCGGCGGGGCGAACCAGGCATATAAAGTTCTTTAAGTTATCGAATGAATTATCCGCAAAACTGTAAACAATAAATGTATATTTCGCATTATCTGTAGAGAGAAGTTCATCCACCGCTTTCTGATAAAATGGAAAATGCATATGCGACAATAAAATCATGATGATTTTTTTCGGTTCATTCTCAGACACACTGCCTGCATCTGCATCTGTTTCTTCGATTGCTTTTCGAATTTTTGCACGCGTATCGATATTCAAACTAGAGGCGCTGTTAAAATAACGCGACACGGTAGCCTGAGAAACGCCAGCTATTTCTGCAAGTTTCTTTCTTGTCACTTTCATATTCTACGTTGCCAGTTTTGCCGTTTAGTATTAAATTATATGTAATATTTATGAAATGTTTCTTATACACAATTTATAAGCCTTTTTTGCCCATCAGTCAACATTAAATTTATATATTTCTGTACATATTTCACAAAATAATCGTCACAGGACTTCTTTACAACAATCTGAAATCGATGTAAAAAGCAGTTAATCCAGGCTTAACGAAGTCATTTTGAAATTTTTGCGTGTAGGTGTAATTTTTTATGAAATATTTCTGCAATTATTATGCCATTCGCATATAAAAATAGGAGAGCCACGCCAGCGGTTCAGCCTCCGGCAGATGTCTCTCCCCTTATTCTTTATATAAACTTTCGGAATCTTTAGCCCTTGAAAGCACTGTGTTTTCAGGGGCTTTTCTTTAGCTTTCCCCCACCTATTCTGAAATTTTATGTCAAAAAAGCTTGACATTGAATCTCATTTCGGGCAGCGCGCCCTCGTCGACCTTTATGCGCCAGTCGATGAGGGCGCGCCTTGTAATTAGAGACATTCGCTCGTCTCGATTACAAGGAGGTGATCTTTTGAAACCCGTTAACTCTGGCGGTCATGCCGCCTACCAGTCTTTCGTCTGCAGCAGCATCATCAAATATTGCCCTTCTTTTCCCTCTATCACTAGTAGAGCGCAAAGTAAATAACTATACTAAATAACCGTATCATGTTATACTGAATACATCCAAGTTTATGGAGGTATTCAGAAATGGCAAACTCAATACCGTTAGTGCTTTCCGCCGAAGAGCATGATCGACTGGAAACTATCGTTAGAACACGTACTTTACAGGCTCAGGTTGTTACACGTGCGAGAATCCTTCTTCTTAAAGAAAATGGTGATTCCATTGATATGATTGCGAATAAAGTTGATCTTAATCGCAATAGTGTCCTCCTTTGTCTGAAAAAATTCAAAGAAGGAGGTATCGAAAATGCCATATACGATGCCCCTGGCCGAGGTCGTAATTCGGAAATTACAGACGACGAAAAGGCCTGGATTATCAATATCGCATGCCAAAAACCATCTGATTTCGGTTACTCCGCTGAAACGTGGACCTATGCAAAATTAACGGCATATATCAATAAAACCGCTGAAAGTGCTGGTTACATGAGACTCTCCACGCTTACCAAAACAAGCGTAAAAAATATCCTGGATGCAGCGAATATCAAACCATTTCGGATTCAGTATTATTGCGAGAACCGTGATCCTGAATTTGATACAAAGATGCATCAGGTATTGCTGGTTTATAAACAGATAGAGATGCTCTTTGATGAAGACGGAAACCTTTTTATACCGGCTGGCGAGCAGGAAATTCATACTGTATCTTATGATGAAAAGCCCGGTATTCAGGCCATTGCAACAACGGCTCCTGATTTACAGCCCACGCAGAAAAACGGCACTATTAAAAGGGATTATGAATACAAACGATTAAGAACAGTATCACTTCTGGCTGCAATAGATCTGCTTACAGGAGAGGCAATTCCCCTGGTCAGAGATACGCACAAGAGTGAAGATTTCATCGATTTTCTAAAGATACTCAATGAAAAATATCCTCAAGGCGATACCATCCAGGTAATACTGGATAATCACACAGTACATACCAGCAAAAAGGTAAAACAATATCTTGCAACAATGCCAGGCCGATTTGTTTTTATCTTTACGCCAAAGCACGGTTCCTGGTTGAATATGATCGAAGGCTTTTTCGGCAAGATGACACGGCAAATGTTGCGCGGCATCCGGGTTGCAACAAAGCAGGAACTGATAGACCGCATCTATAAATATTTCAAAGAAGTCAACGAGACACCGGTTGTCTATCATTGGAAATACAAGATGGAAGATTTTGAGC
>OMUP01000119.1 GCA_900314255.1 uncultured Lachnospiraceae bacterium
GAGAAACCTACTGCCATATACGCAACTTTATTCCGCAGAAGATTGAAAATGACGGCACCAAGTCCCGTCTGGAAGCGACCAATGACGGCTGGTACTATCTTCCGTTTGAAAAGAAGCCTGAGACGACCGACTGGTGGAAGATGGACCAGTCAAAGAGAAAAAAGCTGGCAAGCAGTCAGATTCACACAGTGCTGGAAATCGAAGAGCAGGAAGAAGGCCTGAAACTTCATCTGCACACAGATGGTATCGACAGACTGCCGCTTCGGGTGGAATTCGACATTCCGAAAGGAACACAGCTTGAGCATCCGGCGTTTGCACTCACTGCAGATGCAGGGCAGCATCTGATTCTGCGCGACGGATATGTGACACTGCGTTATGAAGCGGAAGAAATCAAACTTGGCCCTGGTTTTGCAGAACATGAATTCAAGGGCCATTACCAGTTCGAGGAAATCAATATCGGTGGATTTACGCTGTATATGAATGCGTACACGCCGGTAGACAAGACAATAATGATTGGATGAGAGGACTAGATTGAGCAGACAATACGCGCTGGGAATCGATTTTGGCGGAACAACCATCAAGACAGCAGTTGTCACAAATGACGGGAGAATTATCGGCCGTGGTTCGGTTCCTACCGGGATGCCGGCAGCTCCTGAGACGTTGCTGAAAACAACGGCTGCGGCCTGCACAGAACAACTGGAATCGGCAGGGCTTGAACTGAAAGATCTTGTGGGTGCCGGAATCGGTATGCCGGGAACGGTAAATCAGGAAACAGACTGTGTCGAGTATGCGAATAATCTTGGCATGACGAATTTTCCGTTTATCCGCAGACTGCGCGAAGAACTTGGCATTCCGGTTGTTGGAGGCAATGATGCCGACTGTGCGGCGTTGGGCGAGTATATGGCAGGCGCCGGCAAAGGCGCCGGATCGCTGATGCTTGTGACGCTCGGCACGGGAGTCGGCGGCGGCATCATCGTGAACGGAAAAATCTGGACCGGCTGCAACTTCGCCGCTTCGGAATTCGGCCATATGGTGATTGAGGCGGGCGGCCGACCGTGCACCTGCGGAAGACGCGGCTGTTTTGAGGCGTATGCGTCGGCGACGGCTCTCACAGCACAGGCAGATAAAAAAGCGAAAGAGTGTCCGGATTCACTGATCGGCAAGGCTTATAGCGAGAAGAATCATGTGAGCGGAAAGGATATTCTGCAGGCGCTTAAAAGCGGAGATGCCGCGGCCAGGGAAGTATTCGATGAATATGTATATTACCTGGCAATGGGACTCACGAATCTGATCAACATCTTCCAGCCGGACCGGCTGCTCATCGGAGGCGGTATCAGCAACTTCGGCGATCTGCTTCTGAAACCGGTGAAAAAACATATCGAAACGTACCGCTATTCAAGGTATTCCGCGAAGAACACGGAAATCGGAATGGCAAGCCTGAAAAATGACGCCGGACTGATCGGTGCGGCTGCACTGACGGGAATATTTAATTGATAAATTTGAATGCAGCTGTCATCTTGCAAAGGCTAGCGCAATGACACAGCATATCGATTAAAAGGGGAGGAAACTTATGGGAGCGAAAACGGCGGCAGCGAAGGCAGGCCGGAAGAAAAGAGATACCAAGCAGCTATGGGCTTTTGGTTTTTGCCTGCCGAATATTGTATTCTTTATTATCTGGTTCGTGATTCCGGCTGCAATTGGTCTGATGTATTCATTTACCAATTACAATGGATTTAAAAAGATGGATTTTGTCGGGCTGAGCAATTATCAGAAGCTCTTTCGGGACAGAGATTTCTACATGGCATTACTTCGGACAATGCTGTATACAGTGGTTTCAGTACCACTGATTTACATCGTATCACTTCTTTTCGGACTGTTGCTTTCAGCTGAAAAGATCCACGGAATGCCGATTCTCCGGGTGCTTGTGTACTGGCCGGTACTTCTTTCTGCCATCATGGTTGGTCTTGTGTGGCGCTGGCTTTTTGGTGAGACATTCGGATTTATCAACTATGTACTGCAGGCAATGGGTGGTTCGGGAGTTCATTGGGCGACAAATTCTACAGCAGCTTTTTTTACAACTATCATAGCCAGCGTGTGGTCCGGATGCGGCACGAACATGCTGATTTTTATCGGAGCTCTGAAGCAGATTTCGGTTGAACAGATCGAAGCAGCACGTCTGGACGGTGCAAACCGCTGGCAGATTTTCCTGCATGTAAAGCTCCCTGAGCTTCGCCCTGTATCATTCATGGTTATTCTTCTTTCAATGATTAATTCGTTCAAGGTCTTTGCTATGGTTCAATCGCTGACCAACGGTGGTCCCGGTACGGCGACAACCTATATGATTCAGTATATCTACACGACTGGATTTACTAAGAACAAAGTTGGCTATGCGAGTGCGGCTTCTATGGTTCTGTTCCTGATTCTGATGATATTATCCATTATTCAGACCAGAGCAACTTCGAAGCAGGATTGAGAGGAGAAAATCATGAAGACATTCAGAAGCGTTCTGTTTCATATTTTACTGTTTCTCCTTGCTTTTATCTGGATCTTTCCGGTTCTTTGGATGGTTCTGAGCTCCTTTAAAGCGGGCTCCGAGCTGTTCAGTTATCCGCTGACATTCTTCCCGAAGGTTTGGACACTGGAGAATTACAAGTCGGCATTTGAGCAGTTCGATCTGTTACTGTATACAGGGAATACTGCTTTCATCACATTTTTTGCTACTGTTCTCACCATTATCATGAGCAGTATGTGCGGATATGCACTGGCCAAGTACCACTATAAATGGCTGAATTTCCTGTTCATGTGCATGCTTGCGACGACAATGCTTCCGACAGAGGTTATCATGAACCCGAGCTTTACGGTTCTGAATACACTGGGACTGTATAACAGTCTGTGGGGGGCAATTATTACGACAGTCGGAACGATGACCGGTACATTCCTGATGCGACAGTTCTTTATGTCGGTGCCGGATGAGCTGATGGAATCTGCCAGAATCGACGGCGCCAGTGAGGGGAGAGTCTTCCTTTCGATTATGCTGCCGATCTGCAGACCGCAGATTGCTATTCTGGCAATCTTCAGCTTCCAGTGGCGCTGGAATGACTATATCTGGCCGCTGCTTGCTCTTACTGATCCGCAGAAATATACTCTGCAGCTTGCTCTGCGTGTACTTTCCGGAGCTGAAGCGGTTAACTGGTCACTGATCCTGTCGACAACCGTTATGACGATGATTCCGATCCTCATTGTATTCATCATCTTCAATAAGCAGATTATCAACGCGAACATGTCGTCGGGTGTCAAGGGCTGACCTTCAGTAATACATTGCATGAGTTAATAATGCGTTTTGTGCGCATTCTATTTATTAAGGAGGGTAACTACATGAGAACGAAAAGATTCCTTGCATTAGGCATGGGAGTCGTACTTGGGGCTGGACTGCTCGCAGGCTGCGGCAGCGGCACATCAACTACGACGACAGCATCCGGTGCTGCGCCAGCAACTACAGCAGCAGGCGGAAGCACAACAAAAGCTGCAGCAAAGAGTGGAAATGCGAAGCAGCTGGAAATTCTTCTTTCCGATGACACATTGGAAGGCGGAGCTATGAAGACACTCGTTGAAAAGTTCAATTCTGAGCACACAGATGTTCAGGCTTACATCAACGAAGTAGCGTACGCGGACATTGAGACGACAATCAAGAACAGAGCTCAGGCGAGAGACCTGCCGGCACTCTGCAAGACATCTGGTTTTGACAAGTATGTTGACTATGTTCTTCCGCTCGATGACACAGGGATTGATCCGGACAGCTTCAACCGTAACATGAAGCGTGGCGGCAAGCTGATGGCGACAGATATCAACGACACGGCAGTCGGCATGGTCATCAATAAGACGGCATTTGAAAAGGCCGGCGTTTCATATCCGACTTCTGAGGATGACAGATGGACATGGGAAGAGTTCGAGGCTGCTGTTAAAGAAGTTGCCGAGAAGGACTCTGACATCACGATTCCGTTCGTAATTGACCATTCACAGCAGAGATCCGGTAACATCCTTTATACATTCGGCATGCAGTACTTTGACCCGAATGACAGCACGCATTTCGTATTCAAGAGCGATGATACCAAGAAGGGTATTGAGTTCTTCCTGAGTATGTTCAAGGATGGCGGAATTTCTACTCCGTCGATCGGAACAGGTGCTGAGAATGCGCAGGATACATTTAAGTCCGGAAAGGTTGCAGCTCATCTGTGCGGCAACTGGGTAATGAATGACTACACCGACAACATCAAAGATTTCGAGTGGTGCCCGGTTCTGATGCCGTATGAGAAGTATAAGGCTACCAGCCTTGGCGGCAACGTATTCTTTGCTTTCGATGGATCTGGCATGGAAGACGAAGCCAAGGAATTCATCAAGTGGTTCTATCAGCCGGAGAACTACAAGCTGTACTGCGAGACAGGCAACTATCTGCCGGGCGTAAAGAATACTGACGTTAACTATACGGTTAAGGGGCTTGATGTATTTAATGAAGAGCTGAAGGTTACGATTAATCAGCCGCAGTATGATTCAGCTGTTATCGATGAAGAGCATTCCGGTGAGAGTGCCGGCAACGCACTTCGCGATGCTCTGGACCGTGCTATTGCTGGCGAGATGGATGCAGACGGTGTTATGGACTATGTAACGCAGCAGTACATGGATAATCTGACAGGTCTTCATGAATAATTCGGTCTGATACCGAGG
>OMUP01000155.1 GCA_900314255.1 uncultured Lachnospiraceae bacterium
CGAATCTCTGGCCTCCGAACTGAGCTTTTCCGCCCAGAGGCTGCTGTGTTACAAGAGAGTAAGGGCCTGTTGATCTGGCGTGAATCTTGTCGTCTACCAGATGATGCAGTTTCAGCATGTACATGTAGCCTACTGTTACAGGATGGTCGAAGTATTCGCCCGTTCTTCCGTCTCTCAGCCACAGCTTGCCGGATCTGTCGTATCCTGTTTCTTCCAGGAGATCCTGTATGTCTGTCTCCTTGGCTCCGTCAAATACAGGTGTTGAGATGTACCAGCCCTTTGCCTTGGCTGCCAGTCCCAGGTGAACCTCCAGTACCTGTCCGATGTTCATTCGGGAAGGTACGCCCAGAGGGTTCAGCATTACCTGTAATGATTCGCCGTCATCCTTAAATGGCATATCCTCCTCAGGAAGGATTCTTGAAATTACACCCTTATTTCCGTGACGGCCGGACATCTTGTCTCCGACTCTGATCTTTCTCTTTGTGATGATGTAAACTCTGACGATCTTGTTTACTCCCGGTGGAAGCTCACTTGTGCCATCATCTCTTGAGAATGTCTTTACATCTACTACGATTCCCTCTTCTCCGTGAGGTACCTTGAGGGAAGTATCTCTTACTTCCTTAGACTTCTCGCCGAAGATAGCTCTCAGCAGTCTGATCTCAGCAGACAGGTCTGTTTCGCTCTTAGGAGTAAGCTTTCCTACCAGGATATCTGAAGACTTAACCTCAGCACCTACTCTGATGATTCCGTCTTCATCCAGATCCTTCAGGGCATCTTCTCCAACGTTCGGAATATCTCTTGTGATTTCCTCAGCACCCAGCTTTGTATCTCTTGCCTCGCACTCGTATCTTTCAACGTGGAGAGAAGTGAGCACGTCGTCCATGAGCAGACGCTCATTGAGGACGATAGCATCCTCGTAGTTGTAACCTTCCCAGGTCATGTATCCGATAAGAAGGTTCTTTCCAAGGGAAATCTCTCCCAGGTTTGTTGAAGGGCCGTCTGCAATTACTTCTCCGGCCTCAATGTGCTCACCATAGGAAACGATCGGCTTCTGGTTAATGCAGGTTCCCTGGTTGGACCTCTTGAACTTGAGCATCTTGTACTCGTCCATGGTGCCGTCATCGTCTCTTCTGATCTTGATGTACTGGGCATCGATGAACTCAACCACACCAGCATGCTTGGCCAGAACTACTGCACCAGAGTCGCAAGCTGCCTTGTACTCAATTCCGGTTCCTACAAAAGGAGCCTCTGTCATAAGAAGTGGAACTGCCTGTCTCTGCATGTTTGATCCCATGAGAGCTCGGTTGGCGTCGTCGTTCTCCAGGAACGGAATCATAGCTGTAGCTACTGATACTACCTGCTTAGGAGAAACGTCCATGTAGTCTACTTCTGAGCGAGGTACCATGGTGATCTCTCCGGCAACGCCTCTTACGGCTACCTTCTGATTTACGAATCTGTCGTTCTCATCCAGTGGCTCGTTGGCCTGAGCTACGATCATCAGTTCCTCATCATCGGCGGAAAGATAATCTACCTGCTTTGTGACAATTCCTGTTTCTTTATCTACTTTTCTGTATGGAGTCTCGATGAATCCGTATTCATTGATGATTCCGTAAGTGGTCAGAGATCCGATCAGTCCGATATTAGGACCTTCAGGTGTCTCTACCGGGCACATTCTTCCGTAGTGAGAATAGTGTACATCTCGAACTTCGAATCCGGCTCTCTCTCTTGACAGACCGCCAGGTCCCAGGGCAGACAGTCTTCTCTTATGAGTCAGCTCTGCCAGCGGGTTGTTCTGGTCCATGAACTGTGACAGCTGTGAACTTCCGAAGAATTCTCTTACTGCAGCAGTAATAGGTCTGATGTTGATGACCTGCTGAGGAGTTGCATTCTCAGTAGTCATTCTTTCTCTTACTGCCTTCTCCATTCTGGCAAATCCGATGCGGAACTGGTTCTGCAGCAGTTCGCCTACAGTTCTCAATCTTCTGTTGCCCAGATGGTCGATATCGTCGGTCTTTCCAAGGCCGAAGTTCAGGTTCAGCATATAGCTGACGGAAGCGATAATATCCTCAAGGATGATGTGCTTTGGAGAAAGCTCGTGCTTTCTGGCAGCCATTGCAGCCTTGATGTCCTCATCTGTGTCGTTCTCGTCCAGAATCTCTTTCAGAACTGGATAGAATACCTTCTCTGAAAGCTTCAGAGGTGCAACATCGAAGTTTACGTACTTTGAAGGATCAACGAAGTTGTTTCCGATGACCTTTGTAGTCTCGTGTTCGTGCTGCTTACTCTTTACCTCAACGGAAAGAACACCGGCATCTTCGATGGTCATTGCCATAGCTCTGGAGATTACCTGTCCTTCTTCTACAAGGACTTCTCCGCTGTTAGGATCTATTACGTCCTCTGCAGCAATGGCATCCACAAGTCTGTCGTGAATTCCCAGCTTCTTGTTATACTTGTATCTTCCTACCTTTGCCAGATCATAGCGCTTCGGATCAAAGAGAAGTGCGTTGAGCATGGACTTGGCATTCTCAACTGTAGGCGGCTCACCAGGTCTCAGTCTTCTGTAGATCTCTCTGAGTCCGTCATCTCTGTCCTTGGCACTATCCTTCTCGAAGGTGCTCATCAGTCTCGGGTCATCTCCGAATACATCCAGGATGTCCTTATTTGTGCTGAGACCAAGAGCTCTCAGGAATGTAGTGATCGGCAGCTTTCTCTGTCTGTCAACTCTGGCGTAAAGTATGCTGTTGGAATCTGTTTCATACTCCAGCCAGGCTCCCCTGTTAGGGATTATCTGTGCAGAATAAAGGCTCTGATTGGATTTATCCACTTCAACGCCAAAATACGGTCCTGGAGAACGAACCAGCTGTGTAACAATGGCTCTCTCCGCACCGTTATAAATAAACGTGCCTTTTTCTGTCATCAACGGGAACTCGCCCATGAACACGTCCTGCTCCATAATGGCGCCTGTCTCCATGTTCTTGAGCCGTACCTTGACAGTTAGGGAAGTTGCGTATGTGGCCTCTCTGTCCTTACATTCCTCCTGACTGTACTTTGGAGTATCAGAAAAGGAATAATCAGTGAAAGAGAGGCGGAGCGTATTCGTTGTATCCCAGATTGGGGAAACGTCCTCCAGCACCTCGGCAAGACCTTCCTTGACGAACCAATCGTATGATTTCGTCTGGATGTCAATAAGGTTTGGCATCTGGCAAACCTCATTGATTTTAGCGAAAGTCATGCGCTCTTTCCTTCCGACTTTTACAGGTTTTGGCATGTTATTACTCCTTATTGATTCATAACTTTTCGACTCTATAGCAACTTACAATTATATTGAAATCTTCTTCAATAATCAAGGATTAATCCTGATGAATAAAGTATATTTTCCCATGCATATGCATTTTCCCCGGATCCCCGCTCCTTCCGGCATTGCCAGACAGGTTTTTCCATATATCGATTATGGAGATGTCCCCATTCCCGCATCTCAATTGGATGCCCGGCAAAGGAGGACAGGGGGAAAGTGCATATAGATGGAAAAAAAGGGCATTTCACGCCAACTCAGCCGGCTTCCATGCCCCATTTATCGCAGCATACCAAAAAATTGAACCCTGCCAAAACAGGGTCCAATTTCTGCTTTGCTTAACTTCTGAACTACTTCAGCTCTACTACTGCGCCAACCTCTTCCAGTGCAGCCTTCAGAGAGTCAGCCTCAGCCTTCTCTACGTTCTCCTTAACGTTTGCAGGAGCTCCGTCTACCAGTGCCTTAGCCTCCTTCAGACCAAGTCCAGTAGCCTCTCTTACAGCCTTGATAACCTTGATCTTGTTGTCGCCGATCTCCTTCAGAACTACTGTGAACTCTGTCTGCTCCTCAGCAGCGTCAGCGCCAGCGCCAGCACCAGCAGGTGCAACAGCTACAGCTGCAGCAGATACGCCGAACTCTTCCTCACAAGCCTTAACCAGCTCGTTGATCTCAAGCAGTGTCATACCCTTCAGGGCTTCAATGATCTGATCCTTATCCATTGTTATTTTCCTTTCGTTTATTAGTGTAGGGGATCGTCCCGCCTATGCGACCGATCCGTAAAAATAGTATTCATGCTGCCCTATGCAGCGGTGAATCCTAAGCTTCTGCTGCCTCGGATTCCTGAGGTGCTCCTTCTTCGCCGCCTTCGTCCACAATAGCCTTGAGGGTTCTTGCGAACTTGGAAATAGGAGCCTGGATGCTTCCCATGAAACGAGCGATAAGCTCCTCTCTTGATGGGATATCTGCCAGTGCAACGACCTGCTCTGGTGTGAGAACTGCTCCGTCAAGAACTCCGCCCTTGAATGCCATCTTCTTGTACTTCTTGATAGCCTTGTTCAGAATTCTTGCAGCTGCTGTTGCATCTTCGGAGCTGAATGCCAGGGCG
The DNA here is from genome assembly GCA_900314255.1 of uncultured Lachnospiraceae bacterium. Classification (GTDB taxonomy): domain Bacteria; phylum Bacillota; class Clostridia; order Lachnospirales; family Lachnospiraceae; genus UBA4285. The sequence continues at coordinate 4,398 of OMUP01000155.1, forward strand.
CTTGATCCCTTCAGGCATTCGCCAAGTCCTTCATACTCTGTTCCTTCGATTGCACGCTTTACAAGTGTGTTCTTATATACAGTAAACTGTACGCCTGCCTCTCTGAGTTCCTTTCTCAGAGCATCAGCCTCAGCTACTGTGATTCCCAGATAATCAACAACTACAACGGAAGATGAATTCTCAAATCTTTCCTTGATCTCGTCGATGATCACCTGCTTAGCTGCTTTTGCTTCTACAGACATTGTATCTCCTTTCCTGAATGGAAATCTCCATTCAAAATTTTGTTTTTCGACCTGTCACCGTACCTGGTGTCTGGGGTACAAAAAACCCCGCATTTTTCCAAAGCGAGGCAATATATATTGTACCTCGGCGGGTTATTGAGCTTACGCACCCGCTGTCTTAGGCTGGTATTCCATTGTCATCACTGATTTAGCCCAGTGAAGCTGTGTTGACTTTCACTCCAGGTCCCATTGTTGAAGTCATGGTAACGCTCTTGAAGTACTGACCCTTTGCTGTTGATGGCTTAGCCTTTGCAATAGCACTGATCAGTGCGTTAGCATTGTCAGTAAGCTGATCCTGTGTGAAGGAAGCCTTACCGATAATAACGTGGATGATGTTAGCCTTGTCCAGACGATACTCTACTTTACCAGCTTTGATATCTTCCAGAGCCTTTGTCAGATCCATTGTAACTGTACCTGACTTAGGGTTTGGCATCAGTCCCTTAGGTCCCAGGACTCTACCGAGACGACCTACAACACCCATCATGTCTGGAGTTGCAACTACTGCGTCAAAGTCGAACCAGTTTTCTTTCTGGATCTTCTCTGCCATATCCTCAGCACCTACGTAATCTGCACCAGCAGCCTCTGCCTCTTCAGCCTTAGGTCCCTTGGCAAATACCAGAACCTTCTTGGTCTTACCTGTGCCGTGAGGGAGAACTGTTGCGCCTCTTACCTGCTGATCTGCGTGTCTTCCGTCTACACCCAGACGGATGTGGAGTTCAACTGTCTCGTCGAACTTTGCGCTGCTTGTCTTCTTTACAAGACCTGCAGCCTCTGCAACGCTGTATGACTGTGTCTTGTCGAAAGACTCCAGAGCAGCGTTGAATCTCTTGCTTCTCTTTGGCATTTTTTCCTCCTTGTGGTGCTAACGGCAGTTCTTCACCGCCTCCCACATAATTAGCCTTCTACTACTTCTACACCCATGCTGCGGGCTGTTCCCTTGATCATGTCTGTGGCAGCCTCAAGGGATGCTGCGTTCAGGTCAGGCATCTTTGTCTGAGCAATCTCCTGTGCCTGTGCCAGTGTGATCTTTGCAACCTTAGTCTTGTTAGGCTCTCCGGATGCTGTCTCGATTCCTGCAGCCTTCTTGATCAGAACTGCTGCTGGCGGAGTCTTGCATACGAATGTGAATGATCTGTCTGAATAAACAGTAATCACAACTGGAATGATCATTCCGGACTGTCCAGATGTCTGAGCGTTGAACTGCTTACAGAAGTCCATGATGTTTACGCTCTTCTGTCCCAGTGCAGGACCAACTGGCGGTGCCGGAGTTGCTCCTCCTGCAGGGATCTGAAGCTTGATATAGCCTTCGATCTTCTTAGCCATTGTCTACTCCTTTCTTCTATAATTTATCCACCTGTGAAAACTCAAGTTCCACAGATGTATCTCGACCGAACATTGATGCTCTGGCCTTTACCACCTGCTTCTCAGTGTTTATATCCTCAACGATGGCCATATGACCTTCAAAAGGACCACTGACGATGCGGACAGTATCACCAACCTCGATGTCCAGTTCGATTCGCATTTTCTCCATTCCCATTCTGACAACTTCTTCTTTGGTCAGTGGAATTGGATCTGAGCCGTGACCTACAAATCCTGTTACGCCTTCGGTGTTTCTTACCAGGTACCAGGTCTCATTGGTGACGATCATCTTTACAACAACGTATCCGGGATAAAGCTTTCTCTGCCTTACTTTCCTCTGTCCGTTCTTGATCTCCACCCTGTTCTCTGTAGGAATGGCTACTTCAAGGATTAGGTCCTGCATCCCCCGGTATTCAACCATGCGCTCGATGCTGTCCTTAACCTTGTTCTCGTATCCGGAGTAAGTGTGAACAACGTACCATTTTGCTGTTCCGTCGCCACGAAGTCCTTCTCCCTCAAGAGGTGAGAGGGACGGCCTTACATCCGTGCTGTTTTCGTTGATATCTGCCATTATAATCTCCCGTTTCCTTTATTCTATTAAGACATAGAAATACCCAGAATTGATCTGAGTACAGCAAGGAATCCGGTATCGATCAGCCAGAAGCCGACTGCGAAGAAAGCGCATACAGCAAAAACAACTACAGTGCTTGTTCCGAGTTCGTTCTTAGTAGGCCATACGACCTTCTTGAACTCCTGACGAACTCCTTTGAAATAGCTCATGATGCCGCTGCGTTCTCTTTTGCTCTGAGCACGTCCCGCAGAGGAACCGTAGCTTGCTGCTCTGCCCACAGCAGATCTGCTGCTTCCGGATTTTTTATTGCTGTTGTTGCCTTTGTTCTTAGCCATAAAAATACTCCGTTCTCAGTGAACTATTTTGTTTCCTTGTGGAGAGTCTCCTTGCCGCAGAACTTGCAATACTTCATCAGCTCAATACGGTCAGGATCATTCTTCTTGTTCTTTGTTGTGTTGTAGTTTCTCTGCTTGCATTCTGTGCATGCGAGTATGATCTTGTTCCTCACGATGATCTCCTCCTTAAATATATGATAACTGTTTTTTATCTCTATTCTTCGTCAACCTAAAAGTACAGAGCGTTTTATTTCCGCTCCGCACCAGTGTACATAAAGACGCCTATTAATGTTACTCTGACCCGTTGTCAATGTCAAGGCTTTTCATTAAGTACTCTGTTGTTTTTCTATACATTCATTGCTGCAGCCTGAGGGGAACCTGTAGATCACTCATCAAGCATGTCTCTCCGCCTGCGAACTTCGTACATAATAACCGCAGCCGCATTTGACGCGTTAAGAGCATTTACTTTTCCCTTAAGAGGCATGGAAACCGTAAAGTCGCACTTGTCCTTTACCAGCTTGCTTATTCCAGATCCCTCGCTTCCGATTACCACTGCCAATGGCCCTGAGAGGTCCGCCTTGTAATACAGCTGTCCTCCCATATCGCAAGCGGCAATCCAGAGGCCCAGTTCCTTCAGTTCGTCCAGGGTTCTGCTTATATTTGTAACTCTCACTACCGGAACCGATTCAATGGCCCCGGCAGAAGCCTTTGCTGCTACGCCCGTAAGGCCGCAGGCTCTTCTTTTTGGAATTATAACGCCGTGGGCACCAGCACACTCTGCAGTTCTGATAACTGCGCCAAGATTGTGGGGATCGCTGATTTCATCAAGAACGATTACAAACGGATCCTCTCCTGATTCTTCAGCTCTTTTGAACACATCCTGAATAGTGGAGTAGCTGTACTCGGAAACTCTGGCAGCCACCCCCTGATGTCTTTCTCCCCGGGCCATGGCGTTGATAACTTCTCTGTCCACGAAATCCAGGGGAACTCCGCTGTCTTTCGCCATGCCGGCAATCTGTTTTGCAGAGCCTTCTGAGCCCCTGGCAATATAAATATGCTCCACTTCTCTTGAGCCCCGGAGAGCCGCAATCACCGGATTTCTGCCGAAGATCTTCTCAGCGCCGTCGTCGAAAACAGCTTCCTGATCTCTTCTCAGATCTTCCTCTCTATAACCATATCCGGATCCATATCCCGCTGGTCTTCCGTCTCTGGACCGGCCGTATTTTCCGGCCTGCCTTTCTTTCATATCCCGGGTTGCCCCTGCACTTTTCTTTTTGTATCCGTCTCTTCTCCGGCTTCCCTTGTCCTGGTTCTTTCCTTTGCGGAACCCTGACTCAGCCTGTTTTTCCATTCTTTCGGCTCTGTATTTGTTCTGGCCTTTGCTCATGGTCCTCTCCCGGTCCTCAAGGCGGCTGTACATCCGCCCTGTCTGTCATCCTCAAAAACTCAATTATCTTGCATTCTCATAAGTACAGAATGTATAGTTTATTCCATTATCTTCCTGCTCAGGGCTGACATTAGTCAGCTTGAAATCATCATCTTCGTCCAGGTTCACCATGAAAGTGTCTGCATCGAATTCTGCATTTATCTTTGTTATATAGCATACAGAACAATACTTGTAGAACTCTCTGTAAATTGATCCCCCGCCGATAATGAACACCTTCTGGTCATCATATTGCTCAAGGAGCTTCATAAGCTCATCTCTGGTGTGAACCACCTGGGCATCCTTTGCCTGGTATTCCGTGTTCCTGGTGAGGACGATGTTGACCCTTCCCGGTAGTCCTTTTCCCCCGGGCATACTTTCCAGAGTCTTTCGTCCCATGACTACCACTCCGCCCATGGTGGTGTTCTTGAAAAACTTCATATCACCCGGCAAATGGGCCAGGAGCTTATTGTCTCTTCCTATTCCCCATTTTCTGTCTACAGCAACTATGAGATTCATGTCCGGTCTCCTTTTCTGTAAAAATTCTATTCACTGTGCGGCAGTTCCCGGGGCTATATAGCCACAGGAATGTTCTTGACCTGAGGATTTTTCTGGTAGTCCTCGATGATCAGGTCTTTGTCCGTAAACTCATAGAAATCTGTTACATCCGGATTCAGTCTCACCTTCGGTGCCGGATACTGAGGCCTTTCAATCAGTTCTTTTACAATATCCACGTGCCTGTCGTAAATATGGGCGTCGGCAATGACGTGAACCAGTTCTCCTGCCTTAAGACCGCTGACCTGAGCCATCATCATGAGAAGAAGTGAATACTGCACAACGTTCCAGTTGTTTGCCGTAAGGACGTCCTGGGATCTCTGGTTAAGTATTGCGTTCAGAGTGTTACCTTTTACGTTAAAGGTCATGCTGTAGGCGCACGGTTCCAGACCCATTTCGCTGAGATCGGCGAAATTGTACATGTTCGTCATTATTCTCCTGGAATAACGGTCGTTTTTCAGAAGCCACAGCACATTGTCTACCTGGTCCATTTCTCCCTGCTTGAACTTGTACGGAATGCCCAGCTGATATCCGTAGGCCTTGCCAATGCTGCCGTTTTCATCTGCCCACTGATCCCATATGTGGGAATTCAGGTCTTTAATATTGTTGGACTTCTTCTGCCATATCCACAGCAGCTCGTCGAAGGCCAGACGAATGGCTGTAGGTCTCAAGGTGAGGGCTGGAAATTCTTCGCTTAGATCGTATCTGTTTACCACTCCGAAATTCTTGATTGTGTGGGCAGGAGTGCCATCGTCCCACCTTGCTCTTACGTTGTTGCCCTCTGTACTGAAACCATTTTCCAGAATGTCACGGCACATCGAAACAAACTTCTCATCTGCTTTGCTCATTGCTACTTATTCCTTCTCTCTATCTGCAGTTGCTGTATCAGTGCCGGCGTCTCTCTTCTGTGCTGAGCTGCTGCGGCCGTTGATAATATGAACAGACTGGCTTATCACCTGATTCAGCCGCTCTTCATCACCCTTCAGGTCCAGATAACCGATGAGGGCCTCAAAGCCGGTGGCCATCTTATATTTCCTTGGATCTACGTGCCTTGGATGAGAGGTGGTCTTATGATTTCTTGCTCTCTTAACAAGCCTCACCTCTTCTTCTGTGAGAAACCCCTTGCACAGCTCTGCAGCCGCCCTTGACTGGCCTTCAGCCGACACGTATTTGACGGCAGCCCGGTGGAGCCTGTCAGCCTGGTTCAGTCCGTTCTCCACCAGCATCCTCCTGATAGCCTTCTCATACACTGCATCTCCCAGGAAAGCAAGGGTTGCCGTCTGTACATTATCAATGTTTATCATCTATGATCTGTCTTTCTATCTTTATTCCTGCAGCTGATCAATCCTTGATGAGCTGTGCACCCTGAGGTGTATCTTTGATGGTATATCCCATTTCCTTAAGCTTATCTCTGATCTCATCAGCCTTTGCCCAGTTCTTTTCTTTTCTTGCGGCCTGGCGCTCATCCACAAGTGCCTGAATCTCAGGATCTGCTGAATCCTCATCTTCTGTGTGCTGCATTACGCCCAGAACGTCCGTAAGCTCCTTGATGTGCGCAATTCCTTCTTTTGCAAAAATCTTTGAAGCTCCGTTTCGAACGTATACGTTAATATCAGAAACCATTTCGAAGATGGCGGAGATTGCGTCAGCAGTGTTAAGGTCGTCGTCCATTGCTTCAATGAACATATCTCTGTACTTGTCCAGACCCTTCAGCTCTTCCTTGTCAGCATCTGAAAAATCATCTGTGCCGTTTTTCTCCAGGTGTTCGAGGGTCTCAACACATGTGACTATTCTGTTCAGTCCCTGCTTAGCCTGCTCCATCAGCACGTCGCTGAAGTTAATAGGGCTTCTGTAATGGCCTGAAAGCAGGAAAAATCTGATTACGTCACCGCTGTAAAGCTTTCTTATATCTCTGACAGTAAAGAAATTGTTCAATGATTTGGACATTTTCACGCCATCGATGGTGATGTAGCCATTGTGCATCCAGTATTTTGCAAAAGGAACTCCGTTGCATGCCTCGGACTGGGCAATTTCGTTCTCATGGTGAGGGAACTTCAGATCCTGTCCGCCTCCGTGAATATCGATTGTAGGTCCCAGATGCTTTCTGGCCATGGTGGAACACTCAATGTGCCAGCCTGGTCTTCCCATTCCCCACGGGGACTTCCATGCAATCTCGTCCGGTTCCTTCTGAGCCTTCCAAAGAGCAAAGTCCAGCGGATCGTGTTTAACCTCTCCTATGGCGATTCTTGCTCCAGACTCCAGATCATCTATGTTCTGGCCTGAAAGCTTTCCGTATCCCTCAAATTTCCTTGGAGAATAGTAAACGTCACCATCTGCTTCGTAAGCGTATCCCTTGTCAATAAGAGTCTGAACGAAGTCGATAATATCATCGATATGCTCTGAAACCTTTGGATGAACGTCTGCAGGAAGTACATTGAGAGCCTTTGCGTCTTCAAAATACTCTTTAATGTATTTCTCAGAAACTTCCGGCGCTGTTATGCCCTCTTCTCTTGCTCTGTTGATGATCTTGTCATCCACGTCAGTGAAGTTCTGCACGTACTTGACTTCATATCCTCTCCATATGAAATATCTTCTCAGTGTATCAAAAACCACGAAAGGTCTTGCATTTCCTATATGGAAAAAATTGTATACGGTAGGTCCGCATACATACATTTTCACCTTGCCTTCTTCCAGTGGAATAAACTCCTCTTTCCGGCCGGTAAGTGAATTATATACTTTCATTGACTGCCTCCTTGTTTTGGCACAATAAACTTTTTCACAGAATCTCACAGTGAATTATATAGTTTAATTTGTTTATCTACAATAGGCATTATGCTCCCAGTATTGCGCCAACAACTGCCATTATCAGCAGAATCTTTATAGGATCTTTTTTCACAGGGCCAATAAGGATAACTGTAACTACTGCAAGAACCAGGGATATGAGATCCCAGGCCGGCGGCATCATGGCTAGTAACTGGTGGAAATTAGCCCCAAGATGAGCGTCACTTATAATTACAGGCTTGCTGACTGTCAGAAAAGCAGCTCCTATCAGTCCTGCAGCAGCCGGCCTGATTCCGGAAAGTGCTCCCTTGACAATCCTGCTGTCCTTGAACTTTTCCATGGCCCTGCTGACCATTGAAATAATAACGAAAGATGGAAGAGCCACACCGGCAGTTGCAACAGCCGCTCCTGAAATACCTCCGCTTACAAAACCAATATAGGTAGCTGTGTTGATGGCAACCGGTCCTGGTGTGACCTGAGCAATGGCTACAATCTCAGCAAACAGCGAAGGGGTTATTGCAGCAAACTGCTGGATGCTGTCGTATATCAGCTGAATGATTGCCAGTCCCCCTCCAAATCCCAGAAGGCCTATTTTCACGAAAGCAAGGAAAAGTTTTATATATAGCATGTTTCAATCTCCTACTCTTTATCTTTCTTTGTGCTCTCTTTCTCATCTGCGTTGATAGCTACCGGATCCAGGGCAGGTTTTCCCGGGAAAAGGAATTCTTTGGCCACCCCGATCAGCAGGAATAAAATAATTACATACACCACATTGATATCAAACACAGCAATCAGGAGGAAGGCTGAAATTGCACATAGAGCAGAGAAAACATCGCTGACGGCTGTTCTTCCCACCTGCCATACGGCAATGAGCACCAGGCCGGCCGCCGCTGCTTTAAGACCTCCCAGGGCGCCCTGGATGTAAATATTTTCCCTGAACATAGTAAGAGATTTGGCGATCAGCAAAATCACAATGAAAGATGGAAGAATAACTCCAAAGGTTGACACCATAGATCCTGCAAGTTTCTTCTTCTTGTATCACACAAATGTGGCCATGTTA
>OMUP01000170.1 GCA_900314255.1 uncultured Lachnospiraceae bacterium
GGGCTCTCGTGTGGCTTCGCCCCACTACGCCCTCGCTGAGGGGCGTGTCAATAAATCATTCACCCACTGCTGCACGAGTGCAACGTGGGTGATGACTTTTGACACTGTTATCAAGCAAATAGAAAAAGCCTCCGAGGGGGGTCGGAGACTTTTCTGAAGGGGAAAACATTTGCATGAGTAAAACGAACTGCAGCTTGGGGGGGTGGTGCTGCATCTCTGTTCGTTTTATGCCTGTATAATACCGGAAAATTGAGAACAATGTGTGAACGAAATTTGACGAAATCGTGAAATTTCGGTCTTTTTTCGGCATTCACGAAACTTTCGCTCTCAAGCTGCAGCCTCTCAACTTCTCGTCTTGTACAGCAGCCATGCCATGACGTGCACAGCCTGCTCGAACATTCCGGCATTTACGATCCCGTCCAGTTCTTTCTCCGTCAGATGATCAACCTTCAGAAATTCCGTATCATCCAGCTTCTGCTCACCAGCCCTGTGGCAGGCATCCGCAAAATAAATGTAGGCAAAGTTGTCGGAGAGCGTCGCCTCCGCCGGCTCCACCATAAGCTGTGTCCACGTATCCGACGTGTATCCGGTCTCCTCCAGAAGTTCCCGCTTCGCCGCCGCAAGCGCCGTCACGGATTCGCATCCTCCCAGACTTCCGTCTGTATACTCTGCCTCTTCGGTGCGCTCAATACCGCCTGCCGGAAATTCACAGGTCACCTTGTGAACGCCTACACGATACTGACGCACGCAGAGGAACTTTCCCTCCTCATCCCGCGCGATGATCACCACAAAATCTCTGCGGCTGTAATTATAATACGGGCTGAACTCGCGGCCATCCGGGAATCTGTAGCGCACCCTCCGGAAATCGATCCAGCGATCCTGGACCAGATGTTCCACTTTGACCGGTTCCCAGACAAGTTCCGGGTCTTCCAGTTCTTTTCTGTCTGTCTCCCGCAGACTGCGGATTCCATCCTCAAAAGTGAAACGTTCCTTAAATCCCAGCTCTTTCAGGCCGCTCACATCCGGAATCAGATCCGCTGCCCCTTCGGCGTTGTTGCTGCGTGTTCCGAATTCCAGCCTGCCGCCGCCTCCGCACAGTTCCTGTACAGCCAGTACATACTCGCGAAGCGGCCTGTTCTCATATCCGGCGATGTCGTAAATTACCCTGCTGGTCTTTGGACTCAGGCTCACCAGCGCAATCGCCGCCGCCGCATCCCGCACTTCCATGAAATTCCACATCTGCGTGCAGGGTCCGAGGCTGAATTCTTCACCTTTCAGGCAGGCGCGTATCAGTGTCGTGATCAGTGTCTTCGGATGATCGCCGTGGCCGTAAACCGAATAAATCCGCAGATGCACAAACTGCATCGGGCCGCCGGCGGCATGCTCTTCCGCCCAGCTGCCGAACGCCATCTTGGCTTTCCCGTATTCGGTCATCGGTTCCGGCTTTTCATGGCTTCCGCGGCCATATTCAGCCTGGCTTCCCGCAAACACAAATCGTTTCGCACCGGCCGCCCCTGCAAGCCAGAATGCCTTAATGGCATTACTGAAATTCTTTTCTTCCAGTGCTGCATCCGTCCGGGACTTTGTTCCGCCGTCATCCCACGAGAAATGCAGCCACGTATCAATTTCTCCCAGCTGCGCAAGAACCGTGCCGCATCCTGAAAGGAACGCTTCCTTTCCCGCCGCTGTGTCCGGCAGGCTGTCAAAATCCAGCAGTATAATCCTGGCATCCTGCAGAACCGGATCACTTTCTACAACAGCTTTATTCCGGCTGGCCGGACGGATAATGCCAGTCACCTGACATCCCTGCTGCATCAGTTCTTTTGCGGTGTGACTTCCCAGGAAACTTGTGATTCCCGTAATAACGACTCTGTTCATATGCTTTTCCCGTAAAATGATATTTGTCTATGGCACGATTATATCACGTATATCATCAGACAGTACTTGCGGCCTCCCGAGCTGTTCTCCGGGAATTACGGCAGGATCTCCCCATCTGTTGCAATTGTCACAACACGCCACGGAAGGAACTTGCCGCTGTTTTTCAGCGCTGTTTCCACCGCGCGCTGCAGTCCGCCGCAGCACGGCACTTCCATCCGCACGATCGTCACTTCCCGAATGTCATTATTCCGGATGATCTCGGTGAGTTTCTCACTGTAATCGATGTCATCCAGCTTCGGGCATCCGATCAGCGTCACCTTCCCACGCATGAGGTCATGATGAAATCCCGCATAGGCATATGCGGTGCAGTCCGCTGCCACCAGGAGTCTGGCTCCCTGAAAATACGGTGCCTCCGGAGAAACAAGTTTGATCTGGACCGGCCACTGACGCAGTTCGGAGGTCTGTCTTTCAGGCTGTCTCTCTGCCTCCTCCTGTCTTCCGCTGCGGTCAAACTGCTGCATGCGGGATCCCGGGCAGGCATGAAAATGGCCGGAATTTCCTGTCACAGGCGGAGTCATGGACATCGCTTTCATGAAAATCTGTTTCTTTCTCTCTTCTTCTTTGTGCTCTTCTACAGCTCTGGCGTCATATGCCGCGCTTTCCCGCTTCGTAATCCGAATCGCGCCGGCCGGGCACTCCGGAAGGCAGTCTCCCATCCCATCGCAGTAATCGTCTCTGAGCAGCATCGCCTTGCCGTCCACCATGCCGATCGCCCCTTCGTGGCATGCCCTGGCGCAGAGCCCGCATCCTGTGCATCTGTCCCTGTCTATCTCAACAATCTCCCGTACCATTAATGTCAGACCTCCCTGCCGATTTCAGTTTCTGGTATTCTAGCACCTGCGCCTCCGGCTTTGCGTTGTCTGCACAACAGATTTTTCATCTGACCGGCGTCATTGTTTCCATTTGATAAATTCCAATTTCTATTATGCATCCGTTATCGGATAATTTCAAGCTGATAAATTTCCATTTACGGTTGATTTTTGGCAATTTATGCGTTACACTAATCTCAGGTCAGAAATATGCTGTAAAAAAGGAGACCTCCCATGATGACACCGGAAGAGCTGAAGGAAGCCAAAAAGAAAAAGGGATATACAAGCCGGAAACTTTCGGAACTGTCAGGCGTGCCTCTCGGCACCATTCAGAAGATCATGTCCGGGGCAACTTCTGCTCCCAGGCTGGACACCATGAATGCCCTGGAACGCGTCCTGATGCGTCCGGATCCGGCGTTTTCCTACAGCTCTTCCGACTGCTCATCGCAGCCGCAGATCCTTCAGGATGCGCCCGTGCCGTTCGGGCGCGCCGCAGACCAGAGCGGTGTCCGGCCGGTCCGCGGCAGCAGAGCCGAAGCCGCTTCGGATTTCAGCCGCATGAGCGCAGCCGTTCCTCTTCAAAATACCTCTTCTGAAAATGTCCTGTACGAATGTATCGGCGGAAAGCGTTTTTCTCTGTCTGATTTCGGCGGTGTTCATCAGCTTCTGGCTGCCGAACTGTACCGGCAGCTCTCAGATGCCCTTCTGGCGGATGAGCCTCTTTCAGAAAGCACCGGCTCCGGAAGGCAGACTCCTCTGGTATGCCTGTCGCCATTCCCGCTTGAGCTGCCGGATAACCCCGGATCTGTCCTGCTTCCGGACGTTTTCGTGACCGCCGGACCGATAAAAATACACTCCGGGCGGATCACAGGTGTTCCGGTCTTCATCGCGGAGATTGCCTCTCCTTCTACAAGAAAGAAAGATACGTCTCTGAAGCTGGAAACCTATGTGTCCGCCGGAGTGTCGGAATACTGGGTGATTGACCCGACTGACCGCAGCATCATGCGCTGTGACATCGTCCACGACAACCGGATTGCTCTGTTTTCGTTCGGAAATCCGGTGCCGGTACTGACGCCGTCCATCTCCTGCGTCGTCAACACAGCCCGGTTTGATGAACAGATCCGTGCGTACACAGCACACGGGGTAGTGTGAAAGCGTCAGGCATCGCTTCGGGAGTACTGATTTTTCATGCCGCTGCTGGCCGCAAAGAGCACTTTGTCAAGAACTTCCTGTGTCTCTTTTCTGGCCATATCCGCCATCTGCTCATTGTGTTTCATCAGGAATTTCTGCACTTTCTTTTCTTCCGGCTTCTTTCCGGAAGCAGTGCCGAACTTCTTTTCAAACGCTTCATCACTTTCCCGCAGCATCTGGCGTGCCTTCGCGCCGACGCTGTTCTGGTACCGTTCAATCAGATTTGCGCACTCTGACCAGTGCGCATCTGCGAGCGCTCCGATGATCCGGTTTGTCCAGTAAAAATTGTCTGTCGTGGCGTTGACGCCGCCATCCCGGATATATGCAGGCGTATCCGTCACATTGGTATAAAACGGAACAAATGCGTTGAATACATTGGAAGCAAAGGCGAGCCACTGCACCGCCGCGATTTCTTTCGGAAATCCAGGCCGGATCTGAGTCAGAGAAAGGAAGTTCGTGCGGTTCACACCGATCGGGCGATATTTCCCGCGTTTTCCCTCGATATCTGTCTTTGCATACGGGTCATACGGTGTTCCCTGGTAATGGGAGGAGAGGAGATATTTGACATCCTCGACGGTGATCTTATGCTCCGGCACCATGCTCCAGGGCAGCGTGTCCGACTCCGGCCCGAAGTGCCGGTCAGTTCCGTCCCAGTCGGCGGCGTGCGGATTCAGATACCGCTCCATGAACCAGGCGCGCGGCGTGTTGTACACATGGTCTGCATCGTCATGGCTTCCGAGAGACGGCCGCACCTCCCAGTCACTGCATGCAGAAAGTTCCTCTTCCCCGGCGGAAAGGTTCAGATTGTTCGCTTTGATCCAGCTGATCAGATCCGCCGTGCACAGATGCGCTTTCTGCGCGCCATAAGCGTCTGTAAAGTCAAAACGGTCGATGCCGAGCTGATTCGGTCCCACGACATATGCGTCATCCGGAACCCGCTTTGCGATCCAGTGATGTCCGCCGACCGATTCAAACCACCAGATTTCATCCACATCCTGAAAGCCGATCCCGTTCATCTCATACGTTCCATACTTTTCGACAAGACTGCCGAGCCTCTGCACGCCCTCTCTGGCGGATCGGATGTACGGAAGAACGATCGTGAGAAGATCCTCTTCTCCGATTCCATCCTTCACAAGCGGGTCAGCGCCGAGGACCCGGGCATTGCTGGTGATCGTCTCGGTTTCCGTCATGGCGACGCCGGCCGCATTGATTCCTGCCTCGCCCCAGATTCCCTCGTCAGCCACCGCATTCGGGCAGGCAGAATACGGAAGCGGATCTTTTGGCAGCGTGACCGAAAAGCGGCTCAGCACTGACTTGTATTCCTCCGGCTGATCCTCCGGTCTGACAGCAATCCATTTCTTCGGCATGAAATGCCCGGCGCCGGAATCCTCATTCCGCGCCATCAGCGTTGAACCATCTGCGCTCGCTTTCTTACCGACCAGTATCGTAGTACACGGCATATTGCAAGATCCTCCTTTTTCAGACTTGAAAATACGGTATCGCATCCCGGAGAGGCCCGGAAGCGCCGCCTGTTTCAAAAGCGCACCGGCTGTTCCGCCCGGAATGCCTTAAGGATAACACACCCGGCAGAAAAATGGCGAGCCACTGCCGCGCCGCGTTTCTTGCAATTTCCTTCATAAATTTATAGAATTCCAGAAAACAGGCAGAGACCAGCCTTGAGCAGGAAAGGAGGAAGAACAACATGTCCGGTAAAAAAACACCGGCGTACCTGGTGCTCTACCAGCAGCTGCGCGCTGATATCATGTCAGGCCGTTATCCGTTCGGATCCCGGCTTCCGTCCAGGCGGACTCTCGCTTCCGACATGGGTGTCTCTGTCATCACGGCAGAGCACGCCGTTGCGATGCTGGAAAGTGAAGGCTATGTCGAATCCCGGGAGCGTTCCGGCATATACGTGACATTTGAAGAACAGAACGTGTTCACGCCGCTTCTGGAAGCGCAGAAAATAACAGACAGGTCTGATGCAGAGCCACCAGAGCCTGAGGTAATACAGCCGCACCATCCGGACTCGCACGCCTCTTATCCGCCTGGCAGCGATATCGCAGAGCAGATTTTCCCATTTTCCGGGTTTGCGCGCACCATGCGCCACGTTCTGAGCGAGCGCGGAGAAGATATCCTGAAGCGCTCCCCGGGAAGCGGCACGCCAGAGCTCAGGAATGCCATTGCAGGGTACCTGCTCCGCTCCAGGGGAATCCGGGTGGAGCCGGCACAGATTATCATCGGATCCGGCTCTGAATACCTGTATATGCTCCTGGTGCAGCTGATCGGGCGCGACAGCCGGGGACGCGCAAAGCGCATTGCCCTGGAAGATCCGTGCTACGAGAAGATCAAAAAGATCTACACCGCCGCCGGCATTCCCTGTGACAGCCTGAAGATGGGACCGGACGGCATCCGTTCCCGGGAGCTCGCCCGCACAACGGCGAAGATTCTGCACGTGACGCCATTTAACAGCTATCCTTCCGGAATCACGGCATCCGCATCCAAACGGCATGAATACATCAACTGGGCACAGGCCTGCGGCGGGCTGATCATCGAGGACGACTTTGCATCGGAATTCTCTCCTCTTGCCAAGGCCGAGGACACGCTGTTTTCCCTCGAACCGTCGCACACAGTCATCTATATGAACACTTTTACGCGCACCATCGCACCGTCCATGCGGACCGGATACATGGTTCTGCCGCCGTCTCTCACCGATGCATTTGAAAAGCGGCTGGGATTTTATTCCTGTACTGTTCCGGTCTTTGACCAGTATGTGATTGCAGAATTCATCGATTCCGGCGAATTTGAGCGGCACCTGAACCGTGTCCGCCGGCATCTGCGCAGTACCAGAGGATCGCACTGAACAGTTGAAAAAGAAAGAGAGGTTCATCTGCCATGGGAAAAAAGAATATTCTTCTGCGCCCCGTCCGTGAAGACGATGCGAAGGAACTGGCCGCCATTTACCGCCCGTATGTGACCGATACCGCCATAACATTTGAATATGAGGCGCCGGATGCTTCCGAATTTGTCCGCCGCATCCGCGCGGTGACAAAAAAATATCCCTGGATCTGTGCCGTCGACGAGACGGACCGGATCCTGGGATATATGTACAGCGGGGCTTTCAAATCGAGACCCGCATATGACTGGGGTGTTGAAACAAGCATCTATCTGGCAGAAGATGCCAGAGGGCGCCATATCGGAACGCTGCTGGAATCAGCATACTGCAGGCTTTTAAAAGCAGCCGGTTACACAAATGTAAACGCCTGCATCACATTCAGCCCGCGCGAAACGGACGCCTATGTAACGCCTGCTTCTCCGTTGTTCCATGAGCATCTGGGGTACAAACGCTGCGCTCATTTTCATGAGTGCGGGTACAAATTCGGACAGTGGTACGACATGATCTGGATGGAGAAGATCATCGCACCGCATGAAGCCAGCCCCAGACACCCGGGAGTTTTGAGTGAAGATGAAATTGTCAGGCTTCTGAATCAGTAACAGCCCTTACGAAAACTTCCGGCCATCCCGGCAGTCTGCCGAAGATGACCGGAACAAAAGTTTCTCATATGCCTTCTTATTTCTGCGCGCTGCGGACAGCGATCACTGTCACGGCCGCAAAGCGGATGGCATTGACGCACAGAATCGAAACAGCCAGTCCCATGGTGCCGAAGAACATCACGGCCGGGATGCCGACGGCAAAGAACAGCACCGCATAGACACTGTTGATTTTCAGCTGAAGGTTCTCCTTCGTATAGCGCAGAAGGACAACCAGGAATGTTTCCGAGATGAAGTAGACGATCTGCCCGGCGTTGGCCACAAGAAAATACCGGCTGGCCTGGTCATAAAGATCCGCATACATCACTCTAACGAAGACCATCGATACAAGCGTACTGGCTGCCGTGACCACAACACCGATGGCGAGCAGAATAACCGCCAGCTTTCCAATGGCCTTCCGGCTGATCTTTCCCTTGTACTTGGCCAGATGTCCCGTAATCACACCGTTGAGCGGCGCCGTGAGAATCGAAACGATCTTGCCGATCAGTGTTGCCGTATAAAAGACCGTCACTTCCGTTCCGCCCTCAAAAATCAGCAGCAGAATCCGGTCCGAAAACAGGACCAGATTTGTGAGCAGATAGGCACTGGAAAGTGTGAGCATGGAGCTGATGTTTTCCCGAAACTGCGGACTTTTCTTAAAGAGCGGTCTGCGGTAGATGCTGCCTTTTAACGCCACCCAGAGCGTGCCGAGCAGTTCTCCCAGAACCAGCGTCAAAGCCCAGCTGTGAGCAATCGGGTACAGGGCAAGCCCGGCGATATAGCCTGCCGTTATGACGAAGTAATAAACCATCAGGCCGCGGTAATTGACATTCAGCCGGTATTCGACGTCCGAAAAGTAGCGCAGCGTCATGGCGATCATCAGGCAGAGAATGCCAATGTACGCTGACAGGCTGACCTCACGGACCGTGAACATGGTGATGAAGCTCACCCCAAACGAGCCAAGCGCCACCCAGGCCAGAAAGATATTGTAATCACCGGCCACATCGCTGGTCTTTGTCGACACAACCATGCGGGAATAATTTGCGCCCGTGCCAAAAGAAGTCGCCACAATCGATGCGACGCTGATAATCGTCAGGACAACGCCCCAGCGCTCGGCCCCCATGAACACTGTCATGCGCGGATAAATCAGAAGCTGCATGACACCGTTGAATACAAGAAGGCCGATCACGCTGTACATCAGATCACCGGCAAATACTTTCAGTTTATCCTTCTTCATCTGGTTTCGTGTCCCCGTTATCTCCGGTCTTTTCCTTTTTTCCTTCCTGCTCGCAGTGAAGCACCGCCGTTTCAATGGTGTCCGGAATCTCCTCATCATCGAAATTCAGGCGTTCCTCCTCGATGACAAGTGGCCGGTTCAGAAGCCGGCGGTTCATGCTGATCACATATTCACCGAGAAGTCCCGTGAAGGTAAGCTGCAGAGAGCCGATAAAGGCGATCAGCAGGATAGCGGGAACCATGCCGGCGGCAAAGCGGTCCCAGAAGATCAGTTTCAGGATCAGATAGACAATCCCGATCGTCAGGCTCGCGAGTGTGCAGAGGCCGCCGAGGAATGTGGCAATGCGCAGTCCCGAAGTTGTGTAGGTCGTGAAGCTGAGCATCGCGGCGTCATACAGCGAGAAAAAGTTGTTGTGCGTTTTCCCGGAGCGGCGCTTTGGCTGCGTGTACTCGATCTCACACCGCTTGTATCCCAGCTCTCCCACGATTCCGCGCAGGAACGGCGTCGGATCCTTCAGATCCTGAAGGATTTTCACGAAGGATTTGTCATAGAGGCCGAAGCCGGTGAACTGCTCGATCTGTTCCGTGGACGACATCTTGCGGATCATGTGATAGTACATGCCGCGCAGATGATACATGATCGGGTTTTCGCCGCTGTGCGTCTTGACACAGCAGACGATCTTGTAGCCCTCTTCCCACTTTTTCACCATCTGCGGGATCAGTTCGAGCGGATCCTGGAAATCCGCGACCACCGGTATCGTGCAGTCGCCGGTGGTGTGGATGATTCCGTAAAACGGAGAGTTGAACTGACCGAAATTGCGGATATTGAAAATCGCGCGGATTTTCTTGTTCTGCGCGCAGATTGCGCGGATGTGTGCCCGGGTGTCATCCGTCGAGGCATTGTCGATGAACAGGATCTCGTAGTCATAGTTCGGGAGATCTCTGTGAAACATCTCGACCAGCGCCTTCGCCATCGGAATCACATTGTCCTGCTCGTTGTAGCAGGGAACCATTATACTGATTTTTTTCATTTTGTTTCCCTGACGGCCGCCTTTATTGTATCCGCCATGTAGTCAATCATCTCATCCGTCATGCCCGGGTATACGCCGACCCAGAAGGTATCCCGCATGATACGGTCTGTGTTTTCAAGACTTCCGACAATGCGGTATCCGGTGCCGCTTTCGCGCATCTCGTTGAAGCACGGATGCTTTGTCAGATTGCCGGCAAACAGGTTGCGGGTCTGCACGCCGTGGCCTTCGATGTAATCCACCACCTTGCGGCGGTCAAGTCCCGCATCCTCCCGCAAGGTGATCAGGAAACCAAACCAGGACGGATCCGAATGCGGTGCCGCCTCCGGCAGAATCAGAGCATCCGCGGCCGGCTCAAGCGCCTTGCGCAGGCGCGCCCAGTTGTGCTTTCTCTTCTCGACAAATGACGGGAACTTGTCCAGCTGTGCGCAGCCGACAGCAGCCTGCATATCGGTTGCCTTCAGATTGTACCCGAAGTGTGAGTATACATACTTGTGATCATATCCGACCGGAAGCTCTCCGTACTTGCCGGTGAAACGATGGCCGCAGGAATTGTCCACACCCGGCGGGCAGCTGCAGTCACGGCCCCAGTCGCGGAAGGAACGGATGATTTTGTTCAGCAGCGGATTGTCTGTGTAGACCGCGCCGCCTTCGCCCATCGTCATGTGATGCGGCGGATAGAAGCTGCTGGTGCCGATATCGCCGATTGTACCCGTGAATTTCTTCACGCCGTCAATCTCGTAGGTTGTACCCAGCGCATCGCAGTTGTCCTCGATCAGCCAGAGATTGTGCCGGTCGCAGAACGCCTTTACAGCGCCCAGATCGAACGGATTGCCAAGCGTATGGGCAATCATGACCGCCTTGGTTTTGGGCGAGAGCGCCTTCTCCAGCATCGTGACATCAATGTTGTACTGGGGAATCGTGACGTCCACGAACACCGGAACCGCGCCGTACTGGATCGCCGGTGTGACCGTCGTCGGGAAGCCGCAGGCGACGGTGATGATCTCATCGCCGCGCTTTACCCGGCGCTCTCCCAGAAGCGGGCTTGTGAGCGTCATGAACGCAATCAGGTTCGCGCTGGAGCCGGAATTCACAACCGAGGCATAGCGCACATGCAGATACTCGGCGAAGCGCTTCTCAAACTCCTCTGTGTAATGGCCGGCTGTCAGCCAGAATTCCAGGCCGGAATTCACAAGATTGCACATCTCCGCGCTGTCGTACACACGGCCGGCATAATGAATCCTGTCACCCTTTTTATACGGCTTCGGCTGGTGATATTTTTTGCAGTATTCGTCCACACTGGCAAGAATTTCCTTTCTTGCCTCTTCTTCCGTCTTTCCGTCAAACATGAATGTACCTCTCCTGCACATCAGCCGAAAAATCCGGCGATCTGCCTGTCCGTTATCTCCTGCAGCGCTCTGCGGTCCGCATCTGTTTCTCCCTGATGCGCGCCCCAGACCTTATACCACTCCACGGATTTTTCCATGGCCTTATCAAAATTCCACACCGGATGCCATCCGAACACCGACTTCAGAAGGCTGCAGTCCAGTTTCAGGAAATTTGCCTCATGCGGGCCCTTGTCCGACTTATTTGTCCATTTCAGCCCGTCGCCCCACATCCTGACAAATGTATCCGCAAGCTCTCCCGTCGTCACGCAGTCGCTCTCGTCCGGCCCCACGTTGTAGAATCCGGCAAATGATTTGTCCTCATACTGCTTCGCGGCAATCATCAGATACGCCGCCAGCGGCTCCAGCACATGCTGGTACGGCCGGGTGGAATACGGATTGCGCACAATGATGTCTCTGCCCGATACCGCCGCACGCACGCAGTCCGGAACAATTCTGTCCGGAGCGAAATCTCCGCCGCCGATCACGTTGCCGGCGCGGGCCGTGGATACAGCGATTCCAAGGTCGTTGAAGAAGGAATTGATATAACTGTGCGTCACCAGCTCCGAACACGACTTGCTGTTGGAATAGGGATCGAATCCGTCCAGCGGTTCGTTCTCCCGGTAACCCCAGCACCACTCATTGTTGTGGTAGACCTTGTCCGTCGTCACATTGAGAAATGACTTCACGCAGCGGTGTGTGCGGACACACTCGCAGACATTGACCGTCCCCATGACATTGGTCTCATAGGTGTAAACCGGCTCCTTATAGGAATCCCTTACGATCGGCTGAGCCGCCAGGTGCAGAACGATCTCCGGCTGCTCGCGGTCAAACACCTCAGAAAGTTTTTTAAGGTCGCGGATGTCACCGTTATAACTGTGAATCTCGTCTTTAAGTCCGAGCAAAGCAAAGGCAGCCGGATCCGTGGGCGGATCCAGCGCATACCCCGACACCTGTGCGCCGGCAAGCACCAGGATCCTGGTCAGCCAGGAACCCTTGAAGCCTGTGTGGCCGGTGACAAGAACCTTTTTCCCTTTGTAGAATGAAAGATCCATCTTCCGTCAGTCCTCCCAGGATTTCCACGGTGCTTTTCCGGAATCCCACAGAGCCTCCAGCCTGTCCTTCTCGCGCTTGGTATCCATACACTGCCAGTATCCGTCGTAGTTGTACGCCATCAGCTGTCCCAGCTTTGCGCACGTCTCCAGCGGCTCTTTCTCAAATACCGTCGAGTCGCCGTCGATAAAATCAAAAATCTTCGGCTCGAGAACCATGTAGCCGCCGTTGATGCGGCTTCCGTCGATCGCATCTTTCTCCCGGAAGCTGTTGATCTGCCCGTCGTCTGCGATGTCAAGAACGCCGAAACGCTGGCCGACCGATACCGCCGTCAGCGTCGCGATCTTGCCGTGCTCCCGGTGAAAGCGTTCCAGGTCATTGATATCAAGAGCGCAGACACCATCGCCATAAGTCAGCATGAATGTCTCGTTGTCCACATACTTCTGAATCCGCTTGACACGCCCGCCGGTCATCGTATTCAGGCCGGTGTCAATCAGCGTCACGCGCCATGGCTCACTGTAGTCATTGTGCACCGTCATCTTGCCGCCGTGCGCAAAATCAAACGTAATGTCAGAGTTGTGCAGAGCATAGTCGGCGAACCACTCCTTGATCACATACTGCTTGTATCCGCAGCAAATGATGAAATCATTGTACCCGTAATGGGAATATTCCTTCATGATATGCCACAGAATCGGCTTTCCGCCGATCTCAACCATCGGCTTCGGCTTGAACTGGGACTCCTCGGAAATGCGGGTTCCGAAGCCCCCGGCAAGAATCACTACCTTCATATCGACAACACCCTCCTGTCATCAATTTGAGAATGAAAAGTACTCAAGATTTCCGTTTTCACTTACAAAATGCGTTCTCCCGGAAAGAAGCTCTGAAAGTTCTCTGGTGAGTTCTTCCGACTCTTCATCCGTGTACGCTCTCCGGTCGATGCAGATGCCGGCCCAGCCGTCGGCTCTTGCCTGCTCCACCATCTGCTCCAGCGGAAGCGACGTGAGCTGCTGCACCGTCTGGTCTGCCACATTCCCGTTCATCGCCCCGTAGCTGAACCGCAGCGTGCGCGTGTGAATATACTCCGTCAGCTCGTGATAATCCGACATATCACGCACCGGCCCCTGCTCCGGATATGCATGATAAGGAAGCTGCAGAATCATCGCCCCATCTGCCTCGGTGTCTTCGAGTCTCTGCCCGAACGCCTCGTCCGAGTACCACTCTTCCTCGCGTTCCTGCGCTTCCAGCTGGAGAACATCCCATCTCTGGCCGAACTGATCCCAGAGTCCCAGAGCTGTGACAACCGCCAGCACCGGAATCATCACCTTCACCCGCTTCGGATGTCTGTCAAGCCACCCGTCGAGCAGCAGCGCAATGCCGGTCAGCGCAAACAGCATCAGGAAAATCGACACACGGTTATACCCCCGCAGTCCGAGATTCGTGACAAATGCAGCCATCGTCCCGAGTCCGTCGGAAATTCCCAGCAGTGTGACACTGATTGTCAGAACCGACAGACACTCGATCATCTGCCAGCGCTGCACATCCGCGTGCTTCCGCCTGTCAAGAAGCACAAAGATCAGGATCACAAAACCGATTGCCGCGATCACACCCAGATACGAGGACATGTTCTCGTTGATCGGTTCCAGGTTGGTGAATTCCCGGTCAAGAATCTGGCCGAGCGTCCAGCTCCCCTTTGTGTTGAACGGCAGGAACAGCTGGATAATCTTCAGGCCGTACTCTTCGGCCGACCCGAGCGCTCCGCTTCGATCCACACCGCCTGACGTTTTCCCGTATATCAGAATGTGGATCAGCGAAGGCATATACGCCAGAAACATAAACAGCACAATCATGACCGACGGAATCAGGCTGCGGAACACTTTCCGGACATCACGGTCCGTGATGGCACGGGCAATGCCCACCGCCAGCAGCGCAAAGCCTGTCATGAACGGATAATAAATAATTCCGTTATTCCCGATCAGAAACGCGAAGACAATCGTCGCCCAGTTGCGCCAGTCTTTCGGCCATTTCCGGCCGATCTTCATATAGTCGGGATCCGTGTACATAAAAATGCACAGGAGCATGGAAAACGGAAGAAACATGTACGCCGACAGCACAAGATGCGACTCGCTTCTCCAGAACATATACGGACTGAAGGCATACAGCAGACCGGTCATCACCGCCAGGCTCCGTCTCACAGAGAGAACCCGGAGTACCCCGAATGTATTCAGCGCCACCAGACAGATGAGCGTGAAGTACGTCAGATTCATGATCAGCCCCACTTTGTCCGTGAAGAGCGAGAAGATCTTCAGGATCAGCAGGTCTGCATTGTGGAGAGTCGATGTCGGATACTCGTAATATTCGGCAATCCCGGGCGCACCGAGCCGGTTGGTCGTCAGATTCCACGCCTGTTCGGTGAAACTTCTGGCATTGGTCAGCGTGCTGAACTCGTCACCGCCCTGGTAGACCAGCGGGACCGTGATATCCACGTGGAAGGTGTCAAAGAGAAGCATGATCGCCAGAACACACAGTGCGAGCAGAATCACGCCGGCTTTCAGATCTTTCATCAGTTCGCCGCGGTCGTACCGCACCGTGACCGGCAGAATCTCCGTCTGGGCAGAAGCCTGGTCCTTCTTCTCCGGCACTACTTCTTCCACTTCAATTTTTTCCGAAACACCCGTC
Organism: uncultured Lachnospiraceae bacterium; assembly: GCA_900314255.1. Taxonomy (GTDB): domain Bacteria; phylum Bacillota; class Clostridia; order Lachnospirales; family Lachnospiraceae; genus UBA4285. The sequence goes on from OMUP01000170.1 coordinate 14,845, forward strand.
ACTCTTGTTATTCCTCGCCTTTCTTTCCGGAAACCGAGTTTCCGGAAACAGCACCAATAATACGGTCAAACTTCTTCGCGATGGCATTCCACTGATAATCGCGGTCCACATACGCCCGCGCATTGGCACACATCACGGAATATTCCTCCGGGTGATCATACAGATAATTCAGGCACCCTTCAAATTCAAAATAGTTGCGGTAGTACAGGCCTCCGTTGCTGCGGATGCAGTGGCCGCGCAGCACGTCACAGGCCCCGTTGACGATGACCGGAACCGACTCCCGCATTGCCTCCAGAACCGCAATGGAAAGGCTCTCGTACTGAGACGGCAGAATCAGCGCCTTTGCGCCCTTGATGCCGTTGAACTTGTCTTCCTCGGACACAAATCCGAGCGGCCTGATGTTCTCGTCCTTCGGGATCTGCAGAACCGGCTTGCCCATCAGAACCAGCTTCGTGGCACGCTGCGGATTTCTCTTCTTGTACTCGGCAAAATACCGGAACAGCACATCGCAGCCCTTTCCGGCATCAATGCGCCCTACATAGACGATATAGTCGTCCACGCCATACTTCTTTTTGAACGCCTCCGGATCAACCTTCCCCGGCACATCCACGCCGACTCCGCAGATTTCATACGGAATATCCTCATTGTGGAACACTTTGTGCACCAGATCCGCTTCCTCGTGTGTCAGGAACACAAACCCTCCGCACTTTGTAAACGCATCCCGGTAATAGGACATGTACAGATACGGTTCGGTGTGCGCCGTCGGAATGAAGATGGCCTTCTTCCCGGCCACCTCGATGCACTTGGAAGCCGGATAATACAGATATGTCACGCAGATGACCGCGTCATACTCATCCAGATGCTCCTTCAGATACGCCGGCAGCTTCGGGCAGTACGGTCCCTGGGCGCGCAGCCATTTCTCCTGAAGCTCCATGGACGGATGCGGATGCGAGCGCAGCTCGGTGTCAATATCACCGAAATGCGGGCTTCTCGGCTCCTCCGACTTGAAGCGGATCACTTTGATGCCGTTGACATCGCACACACCCTCTTCATAGGTATTATTCCATGTCACATAGTCAACCGCACAGGTCGTCAGAACCTCCACCTCATAGCGGTCTGCGAGCCTCTCGGCGATCTCACGGGCATAATACTCCGCGCCGCCGTTCACTTCAAGACCATAGCGCTGACAGATAACAGCTATCTTTTTGCTCATCATTCTCCGGCTTTCTTCCTCATCATAGTCATCTGCACCATGCCGGCGCTGACCATGTCCTGCATAACCCTGGTAAATGTTTCCTGCTGCACGGCCCATGTGAAGCCCGCCAGCCTGTCCTTCGCCCCGACAATCATCGCATTGCGGAGCGTATCATCCTGTACCACCCGGTCCATCAGCCCGGCGGCAAGCGCCGTGTCTGTCTCCGGCATAAACAGCGCATCTTCGCCCAGCATCTGTACCGTGAACGCCGTCCTCCGGCAGAGAATCGGAAGCTTCAGAAACGCAGCTTCTGCAAACGGCATGGAAAATTCCTCATACCTGCTCATGTCCAGATACGCCGCGGCGTGAAGATAATATGGCAGTATGTCACAGTCCGAAAGTCTGCCGGCAAAGAACACAGCTCCCGGGTCAAGCGACAGCTTTTCCTCGTAATCGCGCAGTGTCAGATAATACGGACTCGCCTCATCACAGCGGCCCACCAGCATAAGACGGGAGTTCCGGTTATAGGTCTTGTTGTATGCGGCAAAGCAGCTGATCAGATCCCCGATCCGCCGCTCCGGCAGAATATCGCCCACCGCCAGGAACAGCTGTCTGGCCGCGTCCGCCGACGGCAGCTCTCCGCTCTTCTGTGCGTCAAACTGCTCAAACGGAATCAGTGGCGTGATCACATGAACCGGACAGGTAAAGCCCAGGTCCCGGATCTGCTGTGCCGCACTTTCACTGTCGGCGATGACCGCCTCTGTGCAGGGAGCAAGCCATGCGGCCTCTCTTGCCGTTCGGTCCAGATATGCCGCCCGCTGCGGGTCAAACGCCGATACCAGATTTCCCGGAACCGATCCGTGCCACACAAGCACGTGCCGGCAGTGATATTTCACATAATCCGGATTCACCTTGCTGCCGGGGGTGAAATGATACAGCAGGATATCTCCCTCGCGGGGCTCTTTCATGCCGCCGTCCTTCATGGGGCGGAAATCCTCCGGCCGCACGCCGGGCACGATGTTCAGTGCAAATATGATCGTCTCGTATCCCTGCCTGCGCAGCAGTTTCTGAAAATTCAGCGCATAATCGGTCACCGGTTCTCCGGGGCAGGCTGTATCCAGCATCTGCGCGATATGATTGCCGGGCCAGTCCTCTTCCTGCGCTGCCGTATTTTCCTCAAGCTTCCGCACTTGCACGCCCCTTTGTCAGCCCGTCAATGATGCCGGTAAACTGCTCCGTGATCTTCTTCCTGTCAAAATCCTTCAGGCGTTCCTGGCCCTTTTGAACCAGGGTGTCCCTGAGTCTGCTGTCGCGGATGACACGGTCCATGACGCCGGCCACCAGAACCGGATCCTTGTCCGGAAGCAGGAAACCGCCGCCACCCAGGGTCTCCCCCACGGCCGTGCTGTCGTACGCGATGATCGGCAGATGAAAATACATCGCCTCCACCAGCGGAACGCAGAACCCCTCGTGCTCGGAAAGGCAGAGGAAAGCATCTGCCGTCCGGTACCACGCGAGGATATCCGCGAACCGGATGTGTCCGGTGAAAATGACGTCTTCCCCGGAAAGGCCCAGACTCTTCCGGTACGCCTGCAGTTCCCGCCCGTACAGGCTGGCCTCGTCAAAGGAGCCCGCCAGCACCAGCCGGGAATTCTGATTATAGTACTTTTTGTAATAATAGAAAGACAGGATAAGATCTTCCTGCTTCTTGTTGGGCGCCACACGGCCCGTGAACAGGAAAGTCGTCTTCTGTCCCTTCTGATCCATGATTTTCCGGGTCGGCGTTTTCTCGTAATCCTCAAACGGGATCAGGATCGGCAGCACGTCGACGGGACAGGTATAGCCGAAGCTCTTGAGCTCGTCGGCGTTAAACTTTGAGTCGGCCAGTGCCAGCTCCGTATACGGCCCCATGTAGGCCGCTTCCTTCAGGCCTCTCTGGCAGAAGGCCGCCGCCGCCGGATCAAAGCGGGCAAAAAACTGCGGCGGTGTGATGTTGTGATACACCAGTACCTTCCGGCAGTTGTACTCCATGTAGCGGAAATTCAGGATAGATCCGGTGGAAAGGTGATACAGCAGGATATCATCCGGATTAAACTGCGGAAGCTCCTGCTCCACACTTCTGGCGACCGACGACGGGATGCCGGCCCCGATGTTCAGGGCGTAGATCATCGTCTCATATCCCATCTTCCGCAGCGTCATCTCAAACGCCACCGCGTCATTGCTCACCGCGTCGCCGGTGCGCACCGTCGGAAGCATCTGGTAAATGTGAACCTCTTTCACTGTCTGTCTCCTATGCTGCGATTCAGCCGCTGCCTCTCAGCCGGCCAGTTTCCGGATCACTGCCCGGAACTTTTCCGCAACCTTTTCCCGGTCAAAGTCCTTCAGGCGTTCCCGCCCATTTGCCACGAGTTCTGCGCGAAGCTTTGGATCTGAAACCACGCGGTTCATCGCGCCGGCAACCAGCAGCGGATTCTTGTCCGAAAGCAGAAGGCCGCCGTAGCTTAACGTCTCTCCTACCGCGGAGCTGTCATAAGCGATGATGGGAAGGTCAAAATACATGGCCTCCACCAGCGGCACGCAGAAGCCCTCGTGCTCCGAAAGGCACAGGAACACGTCCGCGCACCGGTACCAGGCCAGCAGATCCGCAAAGCTGATGTGGCCGGTGAATTTCACGTCTTCCTGGCTGAGCCCGAGCGCGTCCCGGTAGGCGGCTAGGTCTTTGTAATACGGATCTTGTTCCCCGTACCCTCCTGCGATCACAAGGCGGGAACTGGCATTATAGTTTTTCTTATAATAATAGAACGCCTCGATCAGATCGCCCTGTTTTTTGTTGGGCGCCACGCGGCCTGTGAACAGGAAAGTCGTCTTCTTTCCCTTTTCCGCTGCGATGGACTCCGTCGGCTTCTTCGCGTAGTCGTCAAACGGAATCAGAATCGGAACCACATCGATCGGGCAGGTGTAGCCGAGTTTCCGCAGATCCTGCGCGTCAAACTCGGAAATCGCAATCGCGTGTTCCGTCACGCCCGCCAGTTCAGCGGACTCTTTCAGGCCCTGACGGCACAGATCGGCGCTGTTCTTGTCGTATTTCTCAAAGAATTTCGCCGGCGTGATGTTGTGAAAGATAACCACTTTCCGGCAGGGAAGCTCTTTGAACATCTGGTTCACCGGGCCGCCGATGGCCAGGTGATACAGGCAGATGTCATCAGCAGACAGCGGCGGCAGATCGCGCGTGTCCTGTGCGATACTCTTCGGAATGCCGTTCCCGATCGCCGGGGAGTAAATCATGGAGTCCGTGTACCCCATGTCCCGCAGGACGGCCTCCAGGGCAATCGCGTCGTTGCTCACGGCGTCTCCCGTTGAAATAGCCGGCGTAAGCTGGAAGATGTGCATATCCGTCACCTTCCTTCCCGCGTCAGTTCTTTTCAGCCAGCTGCTTTCGCAGGCTGTTCACTTCCTCCTGAAGCTCGGAGATCTGCTTGCGCATATCCGCCGTCTCGGAGTTGCGCAGATCCACGTAGCTGACGAACTGGTCCATCATCTTCACCGACGAAGAGTTGAAATTGCTCTGGTCCATGAGGACCGGATCCATCAGCCAGTACGCACAGTGGCGGATGCAGCGCTTGAAAAATCTCTTTACCTTTCCGCCGGTCAGCGGCTTCCAGGATGTGAGCTGCCACTGGCGGGATGCATCCGAAAGGATCTCGAGTGCTGTCTTCTCGTCAAACCCGTAGCGGGTCAGGCCGGTCGCACCGGCTGAAAAGTCCTCGAAACTCAGCTGATCTTTCTTGTAGCCCTTCTTCTGAATATCCTCGCGGATTTCATTCATGATTTCTTCGACATTTACGGTTGCTGCCATATCTGCACCTCACACTATTTGTTTCCGTCTCATTTCTGCATGCGCAGATAATCCGGAAGTCCATCTTTCACCGGAGTCTGCGGGTCTCCCTGGATGAGCGGCTGCAAATACCGGATCATCTCTTCGGTCACATCGGTCTCATCCGGCGTGATCCAGGAAAGCGGAACGGTCTTCACGCGGTCCGCCACCTCATGCACATCCACAGAGCTGTATGTGACCGTATACGGGTCATCACTCGTCCGCGTGAGTGTCGCCATCACGCTGGTTTTCCCTGCAGCGGCCAGCCCGACGGCCTCGCTTCCGAGTCTGCGGCTCTCCTGCAGGTCTGTGCCGCTGGCACAGTGCCCGGCCGCTCTCTGGGCGACGTTGAGCTCCACGCAGCGCACCTTGCAGCCGATCCGGTTCACGACCTGATCCCGCAGGTACCCTCCCGTGCCGGCCAGCGCCGTGTGACCGAACTTGTCAACCCGGCTTCTGTCCGCCAGAAGATAGTCGCCGTTGACGTCCTTCAGACCTTCCGATACACAGACGACTACATGATGATACCGGAAAAGTCTTGCCTTGACTTTACGCAGAAAATCATCAATGTCAAATCCCAGCTCCGGCAGATAGATCAGATGCGGCGCCGTGCTGCCGTCCATCCGGGCCAGAGCCGAGGCGGCGGTCAGCCATCCGGCGTCCCGCCCCATAATCTCGATGATGACGACCGAGTCATTCAGATAGATGTCCGTGTCAAGCGCGATCTCCCGCACTTCTGTCGCGACGAACCGCGCGGCCGATCCGAATCCCGGCGTGTGGTCGATTCCCATCAGATCGTTGTCGATCGTCTTGGGGACGCCCACGACCCGGAGCGGCTTGTCATGCGCCTGCGCATAGTCGCCGATCATCTGGACCGTGTCCATGGAATCATTGCCCCCGATGTAAAAGAAAGCGTCGATTCCCAGCTTCTCAACGATGCCGAAGAACACCTCGTAGTCCGACGGATCCTCCTCGAAGTTCTTCATCCGGTACCGGCAGGATCCCAGATACATGGCCGGCGTCACTTCCAGTCTGTGCAGAAGTGTTTCGTCCGGCTTTCCGCCGGGGCAGAACGTCTCCTTCAGGTCAACGATGTGCTCCTCCAGAATTCCCTGAATGCCGTTGCATCCGCCAAAAATTCTGCCATCCGGCCACTCTTCGGCCGCCCGGCTTATCACGCCGGCGAGACTCGCATTGATGGCGGCGGTGGGCCCGCCCGACTGTGCTACCAGAATGTTCATAGTGCTTCTCCGCTGATCACTTCAGCTCGTCATCACAGAACGCAAGCGCCGCCGCGATGACCTTGTCCATGTCATAATATTTATATGCGCCGAGCCGTCCGCCGAACCGCACCCGCGTCTCGCTCTGCGCCAGCTTCCGGTATTCCTCGTACAGCGCGTTGTTGCGGGCGTTGTTCACCGGATAGTACGGCTCATCGCCCTTTTTCCACTCACTGGAATACTCGCGGGAGATGATGGTGTGGTCCTGTTTTCCGAACTCAAAGTGCTTGTGCTCGATGATCCGCGTGTACGGAACCTCGCGGGCCGTGTAGTTCACGACCGCATTGCCCTGGAAATTGTCCGTGTCGAGCTCCTCTGTCTCAAAACGCACGGAACGATACTCCAGAACGCCCAGCTTATAGTCATAATACTGATCAATCTGGCCCGTGTACAGAATCCGGTCCGCCATCGCTTCAAGCTCTTCGCGGTTCTTCCGGAAGTCGCAGTTGAGCCGCACGTCCGCGCCGTCAAGCAGCTTCTCCACGATCTGCGTGTAGCCGCCGATCGGAATCCCCTGATACCGATCGTTGAAGTAGTTGTTGTCGTAGACAAAGCGCAGCGGAAGCCGGCGGATGATAAATGCCGGCAGCTCCGTGCACGGACGCCCCCACTGCTTCTCGGTATATCCCTTGATCAGCTTTTCGTAAACATCGCGCCCCACAAGAGACAGGGCCTGCTCTTCCAGGTTCTTCGGCTCCGTGATGTGAAGATCCTCGATCTGGTCGTGAATGATCTTCTTCGCCTCTGCCGGTGTCGCAATCCCCCACATCTTCGAAAATGTGTTCATATTAAAGGGAAGATTGTACAGCTCGTCGTGATACCGGGCAATCGGAGAATTGATGTAATTGTTGAACTCGGCGAAGCGGTTCACATAGTCCCACACCTTCTTGTCCGATGTGTGAAAGATGTGCGCGCCGTAACGGTGCACGCGGATGCCGTTCACATCCTCTGTGTAGATATTTCCGGCGATGTGCGGCCGCTTGTCGACAACCAGCACCTTCTTTCCCTTCTGCATGGCTTCGTGTGCGAACACCGCGCCATACAGCCCTGCTCCCACTACAAGATAATCGTACTTCACCCGGCAGCCTCCTGTGGCAGTCATGATTTTTAGCACTGTTTTCTATTATATTCCCTTGCTGTGATATTTATCAAGTTTCACCGGTCGTCCTCGTCCACCAGCGGAATGAACATATTTTCCTTCAGTTCTTCCCGCGGCAGGAACGGTGCCAGATCCTCAAGCGGCGGCGACACCAGCGTGCCGTCTGCCAGGCGCTTTGTCGAGGACTTCGGCTCCCATCTCTGGGCCGTATCCGTGAAAATTTCCGTGAAGGAAGGAGCCGGGGCCGCAAGCGCTTCGTCCACGACCTGCTTCATTTCGGCATTGGAATGCGCACAGCGGTACGTGTACCCGAACGCCGGCGCCAGTTTTCCGAAATCCGGGAAAGAAAGATCGCCCGACTCCGGCCCGATGCCAACCTTGCTGTGAGCCGAGAACAGATTACTCTGCGTAATGCGGATCGACTGGTAGCCCTGATTGTTGATCAGGAAAATCCGGATCGGCAGGTGATTCGTCAGAACGGTCTGCAGCTCCTGCAGATTCATCATGATGCTGCCATCGCCCTCAAGGCATACCGTGTCCTTGTACCCCGCTCCGATGCAGGCGCCGATGGCCGCCGGCAGACCGTAGCCCATGCTGGCGATCGCCGAATTGATGATGAAGCGGCTGCCCTTCTGAATGTGGTACGCCTGATTGCCCACCACGCAGCACGCGCCGTTGCTCACGACGCTCAGGCTGTTTTCCGGGAGCCTGCTGCTCACATAGTCGACAAATGCATACACATTGGCCGCCTGGCCGTTTTCTGCCCAGTGCTTCTGCTGCACGACCGGATAGCGCTTCTTCCACACCTGGCACACGCCGCGCCAGTTTTCCCGCGGAGATACGATCATGCCGTTCGGCACTGCCTCGTCCACTTTCCTGAGGAAATCCTTTGCATCGCCCCAGACCGGCTGCTCCACATGGATGGTCGGCTTCTTCATCTCCGCCGGATCTGCGTCGATCATGATGACTTTGGCCGCGCGGGCCCAGGTCTTCCAGTTGTACCCCACCTGGCGGATGGAGATCCTTGTGCCGACCGCCAGAATCAGATCGGCGTTCTGGATGGCGAAGTTGCCGGCGCGGTCGCCCATGTTGCCGGCGCGCCCGCAGTAGAGCGGATTGTCGTCTTCGATCAGATCCACGGCATTCCAGTATGTCACAACCGGGATGCCGAGCTTCTTTACCACACGCCGGAAGATGTCATAGCCGCCGGAAAGGCGGATACCGTAGCCGGCGTGGAATACCGGGCGCTTCGCGGCGGCAATCTGCGCGATAATGTCGTCCACCGTCCCGCGGCTGATTTCCGGCGGCAGCGCAGCAGCGTCCTCTGCCGGATCATACCCCTTCAGATCCTCTGTCTCGATATAGCTGCCCTGAAAATTTACCGGGATATCAATCCAGACCGGTCCCGGGCGGCCGCTCACAGCCAGATGCCAGGCCCGCTCCAGATGATAGCGGATCGTCTTCGGATCCTCGATCATGACTGCATACTTTGTCATCGGCTTTACCGACTTCACGATGTCGTATTCCTGGTCGCCCACCGCCCGCAGCGGCAGTCCGTCCGTGAACTTCTCCGCAAAACGCGCCGTCGTGTCGTAACGGACCTGCCCGCTGATGACAAACATCGGAATCGAGTCCAGCCATCCGCCGACCACGCCGGTCAGCGCATTCGTACCGCCGGGCCCCGTGGTCACGCAAAGCGCCGCAATCCGGTTCTCAATCCTGGCATAGCTCTCCGCCGCCATGGCGCATGCCTGTTCGTGATGCTGGTAGGTGACATGCAGCCCCGGATTGTGTCCCAGTGCATCATTCAGATGCATGGCGCCGCCGCCGACCACGCTGAACACATCCCGCACGCCGCGGCTCACCAGAAAATCAGCCACATAATCTGCCAGTCGTTGTTTCATATTTCATACTCTCCTATACGTCCTTCGCGCGCTCCCGCCTTATGAAAGCAGCACGCGCACGGCCGCTCTGTAATCCGGCAGACGTCTCGCCTTCCGGATCGCCTTCATTTCCTTTTCATGCCCGGGAACGGATGCTCCCATCCAGCCCCAGAGTTCCTTCATCCGGTCGACCACGCCGTTTTTGCAGTCAAATGCTTCCAGATAATTCGCAAACACAAGGTCGTGGAAGTGCCGCAGCTGTTCGCGGCGCGCCTCTTCCCCCGGATCGACCCAAGTCCTGCCTTCCTGCGCGGCCCGCAGTTTTTCCGGCAGCCACGGGTCGGCGAGAACCCCTCTTCCCAGCATCACGGCCGGAAGATCCGGGAACCGTTTTTTCAGGCTTTGAAAATCCTCTGCCGTGCGGATATCTCCGTTGTACACCACCGGGCACTTGCTTTCTGCAAAAGCGTATGCAAACGCTTCCAGGTCCGGTTTCCCGTCATATCCCTGTTTCCCGGTTCGCGGGTGCACAATGATCTGCGCCAGCGGATACCGGTTAAACACCTTCATCAGGGCCGGAAGCTCATCCGCACTTTCAAATCCGATGCGGGTTTTGACCGAAATCCGGATATCCGTCCCTTCTGTCTCCATGAACACATCTTCCAGAAACGAGTCAAGCGCATCCGGATCTTTTAACATCCCGGCGCCGCGCCCTTTGGACGTCACCGTGGGCGACGGGCATCCCAGGTTGATGTTGACTTCCTGGTACCCGGCCTGTGCAAGTTCCTGCACGAGCGACGCGCAGGCATCCGGATCTTTGGTCAGAAGCTGCACGGCCAGATTCATGCCCGCATTGTCCGCCAGATCAATATCGCGCTTTTCGCGGGTTGAAAAGCTGCTCAAATGGTATCTTCCGGGTGCCGCAAACGGTGTGAAGTACTGATCGAAATCCGGAAAACAGCTGTGATACGCCTTCCGGTATTCGATATAGGTGAGGCCCTCCATCGGCGCCAGGTACAGTTTTGTCACACAATGCCTCCGTCAGCTGATCGTTGTTTCCATGTCTGTGGGCTGCACTTCAATGTACGTGCGGCCGTCCGACACCGTGATTTCCGTGCCGTCCATGTAGTAATAATGCGTCTTGGATCTCTGGTCTTCCTTGCTCCAGGTAATCGGCACCGCCTTGCCGCCGGTTATGAAGTAGCCTTCGCCGCTGCCGATGTCGCCGATGTTCCAGTAATAGTTGTCATCGGTCATCTCGTGGGTGACCTTTTCGACAATAATGTTCCTGGCCGTGAACGGCTCGCCAGTGTAGTAGTCGGTGTTGGGCACGCCGTTGACGATGCGGTCATACTCGCCGTTTTCGCTGTCATACGTGAATACGGTGCCGTGATCGGCGCCGTATGGAACGGACACGGAACCTGCCTCCATGGCGTCACCGCGGCCCGAAAGATCGATGTCGCCCGGATCGTAGTTCAGCAGAATGGTGTCGGAAGCGCTCTCCGCATCCGGTGCGAAGCCTTTTTCCGCCGCGCATGCCTTGTCCTGCGCAATCGAGGTGTACGCCGTGTGATCATTTTCCAGGTTTTCCGGATTATCCCGCCAGAACGGGCTGTCCGTCAGACCGTTGATGTCGTCGATGCCGGTTTCGCGCACCGCATCTTCCGCGTAATGGCTCCAGCCGTAGTGCACGAAAACCGCATCCGACTCAAAGCAGAAGTCCAGAAAATAATGTCTCGCGCTGCGGATGGTGCCGACCGTCAGATCGTCATCCACATTCTTGAACAGGGCGAGCAGGCGGGATGTCCGTCCCTCCGTCGGGAGCTCGTAGATCAGATATGCGCGGTTCAGCCCCGTCTGCACCTTCACAGCCTCCGGTGTGTTGTTCACGGAAAGCGCAAACGGCCTCTCCGTGGAATTCACATCCACAATGTCCACCGTATCGGGGGCCGCCGTCTGGGTCTCCGCTGCCGCAGCCGCCGTCGTCGTAACCGCAGCCTTTGTACTCACGCTTCCCGTCGTCGTGGCTGCTTCATCCGTCCCGTTTCCGCAGGCCGCCAGCGTGCAAGAGAGCAGGGCAAAAGCCGCCCCGAGCGCCGCCGCGCGTTTTAATCTGAACATCTCTGAATTTCCTCCCCTTAGTCTTTCGTATTACCGCAGAATCGTAATGTACGGCAGCATCCTCACTGCCAGCCAGCCGATCAGAAGCCCGAATGCCGCGCCGCCCAGAATATCCGATGGGAAATGCACATACAGATACATCCTGGAAAATGCGATCAGAAAAGCGATCACGGCAAAAAGCGGCCACCAGGAAAAGCCCGTCAGCGCCATGGCCATGACCGCCGCGACCGACGCGGACGTATGGCCCGACGGAAACGACGGGTCCTTCGGCGGCCGGATTAAAAGCTCCAGCTGCTCATAAGAGTACGGCCTTGCGCGGCCGACGATGTTTTTGATGATCCCGTTGCAGATGATGGCGGAAAGTACAAGCGCCACCAGAACTGCCGTGCCCGTTCTCCGGAAATTCTGATTCAAAATCAGCAGCACACCCGTCACGATCCAGATCCCCCCGACATCGCCCAGATGCGAGAAAATCCGCATGACACTGTCCATGATGCGGTTGGCGAAGACATTCTGAATCCCGTTGAGCCACTTGAATTCCCGGCGGTATGTCTCCTTCAGTGGTTCCGCCGGCGGCGTCACCCCTGTCTCGGCAAAATCTTCCCAGGCCTTGGCGGCTTCCGAAGCATGTCTTGCGAATTCCCTGGCCGTCTGCCGGTTCACGCCCGGGATCCGGTTCAGGAGCTGCTCCGTACCTTTTTCCACGCCCTCGTGAAAACTGCCGCACCCGGGATCCTGTGGCCCGCTGTCTTTAGCAGCGTTCTTTTCTTTATTTTTCCTGAACAGCATCCGTCCGCCTTTCTGGCTGCGGTATCTGTGCCTTCTTCCGGAATACCAGAAGCTTGCTGAACACATAATTGGCGACCGTCACCACAACCTGTACGATCAGCTTCGCGATCTTGTCGTTCATGTGCAGCAGCGTCACGGTCACAAACATGATCCCCATGTCCATCAGCAGCGTCAGAACTCTCGCTCCGTAAAAGGAGGCCGCCTCGCGAAAGATATGCCGGTCATGGCTGTGGAATACAAACGTCCGGTTGGTGATATAGGCAAATGTCACCGCCGCGATCCACGAAATCACATTGGCAGCCTGCAGCTGAAGCGGATTTTCCGGGTCCAGGACCGTCGATGCCAGGCCGTAGTACACCCCCAGACTCACGACCGTCGTCAGTACGCCGAAGATCAGATAATTTGCGATTTCTTTATATTTGTCATACAGTCGTTTCAAACTCTTCATTGTGCTCCTCCGGCTTGAAATCCGTCTCTTTACTATACCACCAATGGC
>OMUP01000161.1 GCA_900314255.1 uncultured Lachnospiraceae bacterium
GATAAAAGATCTCCCCCGACAGACATTTTTACATGCCTGCCGGGGGATTTTGCTGTTTCGCCAGCGAAATACCTGTCTAGCTGCTGATAGAAACGGGAAAGTGTGGGAAGCACAACAGACAGCTTTTCCCGCAGACTTTTTTTCACACGCTGGAACTGATCATGACACGGTTTCATTTCCCGGCTATTCGAGGCAGTATCGCCTGGATTCATCATCTGATAAGCGGTATAGATGATCAGCTCTTTCACCGACTCCTTGTCCAGAGATCCGGCATGATGCAGAAAGAATTGAAGCAGCGCATCAACATACATCGGCGGGTTCGCTTCACGATGCATCCGGCTGACAAAATAATGATAGAGAACTGACGTTTCCTCATTGCCCAGCAGCTGGTCCAGATATTCCCAGACGGCGCTGTCAAACAATCGCATCCAGGCAATATCGTGTTCTGCCGTCATCCTGTCGTAAGGAAATGATGTTTCTTCGAAACAGTATTCAGAATGCCACTCATCCAGGATGTTCTGAAACGCGGACAGATAGTGAAGAATCAGCGGGACAGCTATGTCAACGCTGTAATACACATTCTTTGAACCATGGTTATTATCGACACGGACAATATCCCGGTTTCCCATGTAAGCATGACGAATATCATAATTCAGCGAAAGCAGATACTCATATGCATTCTCATCAAGGCAATTTGAATGTTCCTCGGAGAAACCGAGATAACGGCTCAGAGCACATCATATAATGCGTTAAGATCCTGATAGTCGCCCTGCAGTTTCGCGGCGGCAAGATGCGCGGTGGGAATAAGTCGAATCATATTAACTCCTCGTATTCTTAATAATCACCCTTCAGAATCCGTCTGTGTGTTTTCTATCCGCTCAGACAGTTTTCTCGGCGTTAAGTCTTCTTTGTTTTGTGCGTCAATCATCGCCTGAATAATATCATATTCTGGCTGAAGAGCATCATACTCTGCTTTAACTGCCGGATCCTGAAGCGCTTTCTCTTTCAAATTATTGTAGCTGCTCACCGCACTCCCCTTTCAGTTCATCATGCTTCCGGATGCACTCTTCAGTACGCCTTTTTCCATAACCAGAACCGTATCACACAGCGTCCTTATGTCCTCTTCGATGTGCGAAGCAAGAATAATGATATGATTCTCTGATTTGTAATTCAGAATAAGCTCTCGTATCTGCAAAGCTCCTTCTGTATCAAGTCCGTTTAAAGGCTCATCCAGTATCAGTACATCTGGTTTTTCCATGACCGCCTGCGCGATTCCCAGCCTCTGCTGCATTCCCAGGCTGTACGTCCCGACAGGCTTCTTCATGTGCGGATCAAGCCCGACAGCCTCCATCGCGCTTTCAATTTCCGCTTTTCCAATGCGATTTCGTAAGTCTGCCAGCAGCTTCAGATTCTTGAAACCATTATAATGTGAAATAAAGCCTGGTGTTTCAATAATCACTCCCAAATCCGGGATAAAATCCACATCTTTTCCCACGATTTGCCCGTCATACAGTACACGGCCGGATGTCGGGTGAATAAATCCGCTGATACACTTCATCAGCATCGATTTCCCGGAGCCGTTTCTCCCGACCAGACCATAGATATGTCCGCTGGTAAAACGCATCTGAATGTTTTTCAGAATATCTTCCTTCTTCAGTCTCAGTGACAGATGATCCGCCAGTATTTCATGACCGGCTGATGTTCCCATTCGATCACCTCCATATCCATCGTCTCAGTTCAGCTGCGCATTGCTGAGATAATCATATTTATGAATCAGCACCATGTTCAGAATCAGCAGTACACTGATCAGCAAAGCAAAATAGACAACTGACAGATATATGGGAAATATCGGTTTGCGAAGCAGCTTCGTATAGTGAAGATAAATCGTCGTATGCGCTGACGGGAAAAGCCACTCCAGTTTTCCCTCCAGCATCGCCGCTGCCGTCCCGCCTCCCATAATCCCTGCTGCCGTAAACATCCCAGTTTTCTTACGCTTCAGATTCCAGAAAAGCAGCATCAGAAGAGAAAGCATCGTCAGATTCATCCACTGCAGAACTGCCCCCATAAGCGCCGCTTCCACAACATCAGTCTGGTTGTACATTCTTCCGGTTATCAGCGTCACAGCATAGCTTTTCGCCTCCTGTGGAAAATAGTACGCATACTGACGAACCGGAAGGCTCCAGGAAAAGCTCCACTTTGAAGCGGCAATCTGAGGCAGAAGTGTGCTGAAAAAAAGGATGAGCAGAAACAGTCCTTCTGCAAGTACCACAAAGAGAATCTGCGCTTTAAGCCATTCTTTTCTGCCAATCCGGCTGACGGAGAATATTTCGTTTCCCTCTGTCCGCGGAAAATCACTGTTTATTGTCAGAAACGTCATCGGTATCAGCAGAAGCAGCAGTGGTGAATTCAGCAGCGCAATGAAAGGTTCCAGCATATTCAGCGACTCGTTCATCTTGTCCGCCATGGAAAGCAGCGGTTCTGTCACAGACTGATAGGAAAACAGAATAAGAACCACCAGCAATATCATTCTTGAATCCGTAATCCATCTTTCAAATTCGATTTTGGCTGCCCGGAGGATTATTTTTCTGCTATGTACCTGCATCTGTTTTCCTCCTCTGTTTCCATACGCCCAGACCGCATGCCGCCGCAAGTCCTGAAATCATAAATATCATCTTCGGCGCAGTCCACATGCTGAATGACTGTCCCAGAGATGTGCTGAGCATTAGAGACAGGCGCCGGGAAATCTGAACATTTCCACTCACCATCGCGCCGGCAGCTGCTTTTTTCAGAAATACGTCATAGAGATAGACAAGGACCATCGGCATGCATATATCCAGATATGCATTGTCAAGAAAGCAGGTCATCACAGCCCCGGGAAGTGCAAAAAAGCAGGCATACAGAAAGACATCCATGGCAAATCCAATACAGATGCCGCTCTCCCCCATGCAGGCAGCCAAAAACTGCATGCCGGAACCTGCAGATAAAGCCATAGAATACGCATTAAAATCTGCGGCACTCTCCGGCGCCGGGCATCCGGCAAGTACCAAAGCTGTGCTGACACAGAATCCCAGCATTACCGCAAGACCTCCATATAACCCGGCTGCCAGAATCTGAGCCAGTGTATAGGATACCCGGCTGCAGCGGACAATCCCAAAACGCTGAAATCCTGATCTGCGTTCATCGATATACAACGGAACCGCCGGAAAGGATGCAATGATCGGCAGAAACATCGACAGATATTCCGCCATGCGCATCCTGGATATCAGCCAGACCCCGCCCGCCATAGAAGGGTCCGTCATCTCTTTCACACAATTCTGATAGTCCATCATCAACTGAATGGCAGAAAAGCTTTCTCCCTCCCGGCCATCCGCAACTCCTGCCGTCAGATACAGAATGACAGACAATGCAGCAGAAAGGTAAAAGCCAGAGCCAGACAAAATACATATACTGTTTTTCTTAAATGCTCTCCATGCTTTCATAGGCATTTGACTGGAAAAAGAAAGGCAGATCAAATTCTGCTGAATCTGACCTGCCCGGCTTTAAGGAACCTTGAAATGCTTTACTGTTCTCTCACGCCGCGCATTTCTCCCGACGCTGCATCAAAATAATAACAGTATCCTTCCTGATCCAGATCATTGACAAGAGTGATCTTCCATAATGGTATATAATGCTGCACCCCTGCTACAGGGCGTCCTTCAATTTCATTTTCATAAACTGTATTATCTGCTGTCTCTTCAAACGGAAGACCATAGATCATCTCTGCCGACTGCACCTGAAATGTAGTTCCGCCTGTCAGCGTATCTGACAATTGTCTCATCACTTTGGAAAGCGGCACCACTTCCGTGACAGCCTCTCCCTTTTGAACCGATGCACATCTTGAAATATCAACAGAGCAGTCGACACCTTCGCTGTCAATCACCATCGCATTGGCAAGATCGATTCGCAGCGTATCATAATATGGCACATCCTGAATGGGGCCCCACTGACTTTTCCCTTCGGACAGGACATCAAACGGAATGCCATCATATACTCTTCTCAGGTAGAATCGATATGCGGTGTCCGATTTGTTCAGCTGGCATACCTGAACAGAGTAATCCTGATATGTAAGATCCGGATTGGCGTTATCAAAATAGTAATTCTGATTAATCTCCTTTCCCAGTGCTTCTTGTGCCTCCTGAAAGGTCAGTCCGTTTGAGAGGGCCGGAATATCACCATACTCCTTGCGATTTCTCAATTCATAGAAATTTCCCTCATAGGCTTCCACACATGGAAAGAACGACACAGAATCAGATAATTCTGCTATTTTGCCATGATTGATCCAAGTGCTCTGCCTTGTCGCGACCATCTGCATGGTATAGCGCATATCGGCCGGTTCATACATGCCAAACATATACAGATTATCTTCATAGCCTGGTTTCGGACTGTTTGCTTCCGTTCTGGGTACAAAGCTCACATACTGCGGATCCAGATCCGGCTGAACGGATCTGAATTCCTGCAGAACAGCTTCCTGAAACTGTTCAGAAGTCTCATACCACTCCGTGCGGTACACCAAAATCGGATAAATCTGACCCGAATGCGTATATGTATTCTCAAGTGTTCCGCGCAGATTCGGATATTTGCCACTTGCCAGTTTCCCGAACGTATTCTGAATATTCTCTGAAACAGATTCCGCCGGAATCAGATCCGGCTCAGGCTCTTCCTTTACACCGCATGAGGTCACAGAAAAAATTGCGGTCAAAAAGATAAAAAAGCTCACGCCTATCTTTGTCAGTTTATGTGTCAATCACCCCTCCTGTAATCGTCACACTGTCATAGATTTACATAGCAGTAATAACATGGCTTCTTCATGATGGAAGGCATCACCTCCTGAAGCAGTCCGGCAAAGTATAATTTCACGTGTTTTACTAAAATGACTATATCATCATCAATATTGTAAGTCAATGTACCAGCCAGAGAACCAGAAGAGCTGCAGGTTCATTACTTTTCAAAGCATACGGCTGACTCTGGTGCCGGTCATAAGGTTATCGAAATCTGCCATCGGAAGCCTTGCCCTCACCTGAATTGCCTCATATTTTTGCGGGCGTAATTGCAGGACTTTTGCTGCTGCTCGCGGTTTACCAGATTCCGACAAAGCGTGTGATGAACAACGTAATGCAGTCGCAGGATATATTTGTCAAAGAAGGCATTTATCCTATGGCTCTTCCCTTAAGTTTCAGCCAGCTGGATAATTACACGGATGCTCTGATCTTACTGGAGTCCGGCTACGACGGCGATGAAAGTCTGATAGACAAGGCTCTTCTCAACTACCACTATGAGAAGATGGAAGACGGCAGCAATGTCAATCCCTATTACACGATCATCGATGACAAATTCGAGAAAACGGCCGAAGGCTTCCAGTCATTATTCTATCCGAGATACTGGCACGGCTACCTTATTTTCATGAAGCCGCTTCTTTTCCTTTTTAATCTCCATCAGATCCGCTGGATTAATTTCTTCCTTCAGAGCGCCCTGACCCTGTATCTTTTATATCTGCTCTATCATAAACTCCGGCAAATGTTCATTCCCTATCTGTTTTCGTATGGAATGCTGCTTCCGACGGTGATCGGCCAGTCTCTGCAGATGTCTGACATTTATTACATTGCATTGATAGTTTCTATACTGGTAGTAAATGGGGGGACACTATAAGCCAGAAAAACTATTCTTCATTACCGGTATCGCCACAAGTTATTTCGATTATCTGACTTATCCGCTGGTGGCGCTCATGGTGCCGATGACAATCTATCAGGCGTCCATTCAAAAATATGACAGGCGTACAAAATTTGCCAGACTTGCAGAAGGTTCCTTCCAATGGGCGCTCGGATATCTGGGCATGTGGTTTGGAAAATGGGCAATCGCCACGCTGCTGACCTCTGTCAATGTTTTTGACGATGCGGCTGCCGGAATTGAAATGCGCTCTTCCATGTCCGGGGGAAACGGTGAGCACATCAATATAGGCGGCATCCTTGTGCGGAATATCGGAGGCTTTGTCTTAAATCCGCTCACTGTCGTCCTGATTTGCTATATAATTTATCTTCTGCGAAAAGACTTCAAACTGTACAGCCGGACTTTTGTTTGCAGAATAAAATCGGACATCTGCTTTGTCATCATCTTTTTCACGCCTTTCGCCTGGTACTGCATTGCCAGCAACCACGCGTACACACATGTCACTACGGAATGTAAAACGCTGATGATATCCTGTCTCGTGCTGCTGTATCTGCTCGAGCCGAAAAGAATAAGCGACGGATAAGTTTGTTGACCGCTGTCTTGCCGCCTTCACTTCTTTTCCGGCGGCTGTACGTCTTTTCTTTCCTCTTCAATCCGCCGCAGTGCCTCCTTCAGATGCTCGCCGGCGCTCATTCCGGTGAGACGTCTGGCCGTCTTGTCGGCACGGAAGGCTACGATATTACGCAGCATCCGGCGGGAACCGGATGAAAGACCGACGGCGCGCCGTGACGCCATCTCCTGGGCGCGCTGTTTTCGTTCTTCCAGATTTTCCTCGAGGTGCCTGGGCGCCTGGGCAATGTGCTCATACGTACTCTCCGCCTTCTCGTTGAATTCCTCGTGAAAGGCCTCAATTTCTGACAGAAGGGCGGACAAACTGGCCTCCGTCAGCGCAAAATCCGCGCCAAACAAAATGGCAAATCCAAGCGAAAGCCCCTCGTACCCAAGGGCCGGAAACACTGTATGCGCCTGCATCATGACCGGGAGCAGATACTTCACGATCACGACGCCCGCCGCTCCGAACGCAAGGCTGACCGGAAGGCAGATCCGTCCCTGAATGTTCAGCGGCATTTTGCTGTAGTCCCACCAGCGTGCGTGGAAGCGCTTCTCGAGCACCCAGGACGTGCTGAATTCTGCGATGGCACTGCCGGCCATGCAGATCAGAAACATTTGCCATGTGGGAAGATCGGGGGACGAGATTACGGGGACAAAGCGAAAGAGGATCGAGGCCGCGACGACGCTGGCGCCGTAGATCGGGCAGATGGGGCCGAACAGAAATCCCCGGTCCTGCCAGCGGTGTTCTTTGAGCGTGCAGTAAAACGACTCCCAGAGCCAGCCAAGGAAGCTGTAAAAAATAAATTCCACAAAATACTGTGCGATCAGCATTGCGACCCTGCCTCTTTTGACCAGAAATATATGGAATATGGGCCAATTTTAAACAGCTGTGGCATTCAAAATTCCTCCTTCCTGGGAGAATTCGATGATCAGATGAGCGTTATCCCGGATCAGTTTATTCCAACGCTGCATTTCTTCATCCGTATAGCCATTTACATTTTCCCAACGAAAATCCGGCAACCAGCACGTTGCATTGCAAAATCCGCCCTCATCATCCGGCGTTTCTATATAAACCTTCACGCTCCCATGAGGTTCACATTTCCATATCTGAAGGCCGAAGATCCTGACAAGCAAATGTACTAATGCCATGCAACTCGCTTTTAGGGAACAGCGTGTATTTCTATAAGAAGTATAGCAAATACGAACATAGTAAGCAAAATATTCAAAAGTATCGTTCCAGAAACTCAGCAGGAGTGAGCGCTGAAACTTTCCTGCTCTGCAGAAAATCCTTAACATTGCGGGTGATAATAAAATCTGCTCCAATTCTCTCTGCTGTTGCGCATTGTATTGCGTCCTCGAAGTCCTTCCACTCCATCTCCGACGCCTGTTTGAGTTCTGCTTCAGACAATGCGGCAATGTGAAAGATCATCTGCATTTTGTTCAGAACATCATGTATGCCTTTCGCATCCAGTTGCTTTCTCATGATATAAATGAGATTTGCGAAGGTCAACGCCGAAGCATATCCCTGCACTTCCCCGGTTTCACAGAGTTTCCAGATCAGAGAGGAATCTTTCAAATATGGTTCCCGGGCCTGCAGAACATCCAGAAGAATGTTCGCATCAACCAACAACTTCATATTTTGCCCTCAATTCTTTGTCCTTCTCTTCATCCAGCTTATCATCGCCCTTTAGAATTCCTGTCAGAGAATCCGTCAGGTAAGAAACGGCTGCCGTCTCCGGAATGACTCGCGCGACCTTCCGCCCATTCTTTGTAATGATGATCTGCTGTCCTTTGATCACGATATTCAGATATTTCCCGAAGTTATTCTGCATTTCCGTAGAACTTGCCGTCATAACCTTTGCCATGTATGCGCCTCCTCCGATATTAGCTAATTATATTATATATTATTTTAGCTAATTTTTAAAGATATTCAATAATGCCAGGCCAGAGAAGAATTTGCTTGTCCTGTATTAAGTGTCTTAGTCTTTTAAATCCCGAAAAAAGGCGGTAAAGTTTAATCAAATGCGCATCCGGGCGGCAGGTCTCCGGACGAAACCGCTGAATTTGCAGAAAGAAAGGATCAGGGCTATGAACCGGGAAGAAGCAGACGAATATCTGTACTGTGCCATGGACATCGGGCAGCTTCTGCTGCAGAGCGGAGCGGAAGTCAACCGGGTCGAGGACACCGTCGCCCGGATCATGAACGCAGCCGGCGTGCCGGATGTCGAAGTCTTCTCCATCACATCGACCGTAACCGCCACGGCGCACATCGGACAGCTGCAGACGATCACGCAGATGCGCCGCATCTACGGCGTCACGACCAACATGCAGCGGATCAGCGAGCTGAACCAGCTGTCGCGCGACATCTGCAGCCGGCACCTGAAGCCGGACGAAATCCGGCGCCGCCTCGCGGACATCCGCGCCGAAAAGCCGCTTAACACCCGCATCATGATCCTCGGCTATGCGCTCGTGTCCGGTTCCTTCGCACTGTTCTTCGGCGGCGACACGGCCGACTGTATCGCCTCCGCCATGGTCGGTGCGCTGCTGTACCTGTTTGAGCGCTTTCTCCTCTCGCGGCTCACAAGCAACCACCTGATGACGGCGCTCCTCTGGTCGGCGATGGGCGGTCTCCTCGCGCAGATAGCCGTCACCCTGGGACTCGGCCATCACGCCGACCTGATCAGTATCGGCAACATCATGCTGTACATCCCCGGCGTCGCCTTCACCAACTCGATCCGCGACCTCTTCATCGGCGACACCATCACCGGCGTGATCCGCTTCCTCGAGTCTCTGCTCCTGGCCGCCATCATCGCCGTCGGCTTCACCATAACCACACAGCTGTTCTGACCTCTCAAATGGCAAATGTTATGAATATACAAACAGTCATTCTTCAATTCATCACAGCCCTGACAGGCTGTCTGGGATTTTCCATCGTATTTCATGTGCGCAGGCGTCAGTGGCTGACGGCTTCCATCGGCGGCGTCGTTTCCTGGGCAGTATATCTTCTGATTCTGCGCATCGGCGGCAGCGACTATGCCGGCGCGCTGGCCGGGGCGTCCGCCGCCGCGCTGTACGGTGAGATCATGGCCAGAAGAGAGCAGGCTCCGTCCACGATCTTCACGGTCATCGCCTCGATTCCACTTGTCCCTGGCGCCTCTTTGTACCGGGCCGCCAACAATTACATGATCGGACAGGCGCAGACCGGACGGGAACTCGGTGTATACACACTCCTCTTCGCCGCCTGCATGTCCGCCGGCATCGTCGTGACTACCCTCATCTTCCGGGCTGTGTCAAAGCAGATACGGGAGAGAAAAAAGAAGCGGTGAAATTTTCACATATGCAGAGACTGCTTTGATTGTTGCTGCAGTGCCACTTTCTATATTGACAATATATTCATCATATTTTAATATAGTAGTAACAAAAGCCGTGAAATTCTATAGTCAGCGCAGGGGAGAGTTTTTCTTTTATTTCTGCGGGCATAATTTCTGCTTTCAGGCCCGGGAGTCCAGGCAGCCGTTCATGAATACTCATATTCATTTGATAGCAATTCAAATCAGTCCGTAAAGCTGTGCAGCAGTCCAAACTGTACACAGCAGTCTGGACTGTGACGCCTGTTTCAAAGGATCAGCCTGAACAGCAAACAGCATTTTGTATTACGGTAATCGGATTCTTTCTGTGCATTCAACT
>OMUP01000162.1 GCA_900314255.1 uncultured Lachnospiraceae bacterium
TCCGTTTACTCCAACGAAGCCGGCTGGGGTACTTCTCCGATGATCCACTCGTCGGCCAGAACACCGCACCCGGTTGAACAGGGTATCTGGGGATCCTTTGAAGTATTCTTCGACACCTTTATCGTCTGCTCCATCACCGGTATCTCGATTCTGCTCTCCGGCCAGTGGACCAACGGAACCAACGGCGGCACGCTTGCCATCTCCGCATTCCAGTCCAGCTTCGGCATCGTCGGAAGCGTCCTGCTCTCCGTGATCATGGTCATCTTCACCTGCACGACGTCCGGCGGCTGGTTCACCTACTACCTGTCGATCCTCGGACATATGGGCAGAAAAGACACGAAGTTCAACCGTGCGCTGCACAAGCTTTTCTACGCTTTCCGTGCGCTGCCGGGCCTGCTTTGGACGATCTATCTGGTCAAGACCAACAACCAGGGCTTCATCTGGACGGTCGTTGATATTACGTCGGCTGTTCCGACATTTGTCAACGTGTTTACGATTGTTGTACTCTCGGGAACATACTTCAGTCTTCTGAAGGATTTCAAGGCGAGAAAGTTCGGCGTCGGCAAGGTCGATCCGGATATGCCGCTGTTCTATGAGGACAAAGTAGTAAAGGAAGGAAAATGAGCAAGACAGTTTATTTTAACGGAAAGGTATACACCGGAACGCTGCCCCTCGTCACAGGATTTGTGACGGAAGGCGGACGGATCGTGGCTGCAGGCAGCGATGAAGAGGTCTTTGCGGCGGCGCCCGGCGCCGAGGCAGTCGATCTTGGCGGCCGCTTTGTTATGGCGGCGTTCAACGACAGCCATATGCACCTGCTGGCCTACGGAAACGCGCTGAGAGCCGCAAGACTTGACGAGCACACAAAGAGTCTGGCCGATATGATCGGATATCTGCGCCGTTTTGAGGCAGAGCATCCGCACAGAAACGGCGCATGGCTTCAGGGCCGCGGCTGGAATCAGGATTACTTCACCGATGTGAAGCGCATGCCGACGCGCGCGGATCTGGATCAGGTTTCTGCCGATATCCCGATCTGCATGACGCGCGCCTGCGGCCATATCCTGACCGTCAACTCGAAGGCCATCGAGCTGATGGGCGTCACAGACGACACACCGGACCCGGAAGGCGGTGCCATCGGACGCGACAAGAACGGGCACTTGAACGGCATCTTCTCGGACAACGCGATGGACGAGTATGTGTACCCGAAGATCCCGGTGCCGGACAAAGCCGAGATCAAGGAAATGATCAAAGCAGCCTGCCGGGAGCTCAACCGCTATGGCATCACCAGCAGCCAGACCGACGACTACTGCATGTTCCGGGCTGTTCCGTGGCAGACGGTCAACGAAGCGTACAAGGAACTCGAGGAGGAAGGCCTGCTCACCGTCCGCGTCTACGAGCAGAGCAACTTCACGACACTGGACGATCTGAAGGAGTTTTACGCCGAAGGCTGCACAACCGGCGCCGGCACAGACAATTTCAAGATCGGACCGCTGAAGATGCTCGGCGACGGCGCACTGGGCGCCCGGACCGCCTATCTCTCCCGGCCCTACGCCGACGATCCGTCCACCAGCGGCTATCCGCTGTTTGACCAGGATACGTTTGACGCGATGATCGGCTTTGCCAATGAGCACGGCATGCAGGTGGCGGTTCACGCCATCGGCGACGCGTGCCTTGATATGGTGCTGAATGCCTACGAAAAGACCTTTGCTGCCCATCCACGCAAGGATCACCGCTGCGGCATCGTCCACTGCCAGGTGACCCGCCCTGAGCAGCTCAGGCGCATCGCCGACATGAACCTGCACGTCTACATGCAGAGCATCTTCCTGAACTACGACATTCACATGATCCACGAGCGCGTGGGCAATGAACTCGCCTCCACCAGCTACGCCTGGAAGACGCTTGCCAGTGCAGGCGTCTCCGTGTCCAACGGCACCGACTGCCCGGTCGAGCTCCCGGATGCTCTGGCCTGCATGCAGTGCGGCGTGACCCGAAAGACGCTCGACGGCACGATGGGACCGTACCGCCCGGAGGAAGCTTTCAGCATCCAGGAAATCCTCGACAGCTACACGATCCGGAGCGCCGAGGCAAGTTTTGAAGAAACGACAAAGGGGCGCATCGCCCCGGGTTACCAGGCTGACTTCGTCGTGCTGGATGGCAATCCGTTTGAGACAGCGCCCGAGCATCTGAAGGACATCCCGGTCGAAGCGACATTTATGAACGGAAAACTGGTTTACGGAAATCTGTGATTTAAGGATCCAAAACTTCCTGCCAGACATAAGCAAAAATAAAAGGCATCGGATAACCGCAGCGTCATGTGCGGATCCGGTGCCTTTTTTGTATCGAAAATATGAAGCGCCGAAGTCCATAAGACCCCGGCGCCAAAACTTTTATTTATTCACGACATTGACCGGTGCGCCGTCAAGAAAAGACTTGACGTTGGAAACCGTGATGTCCATGATGCGCTGTCTGGCTGCCTGTGCCGCCCAGGAAATGTGCGGTGTGATCAGGCAGTTCTTCGCCTTCAGGAGCGGATTGTCGGCCTTGATCGGCTCCGTGGAAACGACATCCAGGCCGGCTGCATATACCTTGCCGCTGTTCAGAGCGTCCGCCAGATCCTGCTCAACCACCAGCTGACCGCGGGAATTGTTGATGAGAATCACGCCGTCTTTCATCTTGGCGATGTTCTTCTTGTTGATGATGCCTTCGGTCGACGGGAAGAGCGGGCAGTGCAGGAAGATGACATCCGACTGCGCCAGCAGAGTGTCCAGGTCAACGTACTCAGCGACAGCCTTGCCGGCATCGCTCTGATACGTATCGTATGCGAGCACCTTCATGCTCATGGCGTTCAGGATTTTAGCGGTCGCCTGGCCGATGCGGCCAAGACCGATGATGCCGGCCGTCTTGCCGTAGAGCTCGATCATCGGATAGTCCCAGTAGCACCAGTCGGCGTTGTTCTGCCATTTGCCGGCCTTGACGGTGTCGGAGTGATGCTGATAGTGCGAGCAGATTTCCAGAAGCAGGCCGACCGCATACTGTCCGACAATCTGTGTGCCGTACGTCGGCACGTTCATGACCGGAATGCCTTTTTCCTTTGCATAGGCGTAGTCAACCACGTTGTATCCTGTTGCCAGAACCGCAATGGCCTTCAGATTCGGGCACTTGTCAATTGTAGCCCGGCTGATCGGTGTCTTGTTGATCACCGCAATGTCCGCGTCGCCGATCCGCTCGGCAATCAGCGGATCCTCCGCGTATGCCGTGCGGTCATAGACCATCAGCTCGCCGAGTGCTTCCAGATCTTTCCAGGAAAGATCACCGGGGTTTTCTGTATAGCCATCCAGTACAACAATTTTCATTTTTGATTCTCCTCTATAATCCTTCCGGCCTTAGTTTTTCTTCAGTTCGGCAAATGCCTTCTCCATGCGTCCCATGGCCTCTACGATTTTCTCGTAGCTGCACGCATAGGAAAGACGGATGTAGCCTTCGCCTTCGGAACCGAATGCGGAGCCCGGAACCGCTGCCACATGCGCGTGATCCAGCAGATAGTCGGCGATCTGCGCGGAAGGCAGGCCGATCGACTTCACGTTGACGAAGATGTAGAATGCACCTTCCGGCGTCTTGCAGCTGATGCCGTCCATTGCATTGAGAGCCTTGACCGCATAATTTCTTCTGCGCTCGTACTCGGCGACCATCTTCTGCACATACGGCTCGCCCTCTCTGAGCGCAACCACACCGGCATCCTGCACAAAGGAAGCCGCGCAGGTATTGATGTACTGATGCACACGAACCAGTGCCTGAATCATCTCAACCGGAGCGGCAGCGTAGCCGAGTCTCCAGCCGGTCATCGAATAGCACTTGGAGAAGCCGTTCAGTGTGATAGTTCTTTCCTTCATACCCGGAAGAGACGCGATGCTGACAGCTTTCACGCCGCCGTAGACAAGCTTTTCGTAGATCTCATCCGAAACCACGATCAGATCATACTTCTTAGCGATATCCGCCAGCTTCATCAGCGTCTCGCGGCTCTGAACGGTGCCGGTCGGGTTGCCGGGCGTGTTGATGACGAGCATTCTCGTCTTGTCCGTGATCTTGCTCTCCAGCTCGTCCATGTCAATCTGGTAGTCATTCTCTTCCTTCAGAGAATAGCTGACCGGCTTCGCGCCGAAGAACTCCGGCACATGAATGTAATTCAGCCATACCGGATTGGGAACCAGAACCTCATCGCCCGGATTCAGGAACGCCGCCATCGATGCGTATGTTCCTTCGCCGACGCCGATCGTCACCAGAATTTCCTCCGGCTTGTATGCGACGCCGTTTTCCTTTGTCAGTTTCTCGGCGATGGCCGCGCGCAGCTGCGGTGTGCCGTAGTTGGATGTATAGAAAACATGGCCTTCCTGAAGGCTCTTGTATGCGGCGTCCTTGATCACGTCCGGCGTGTCAAAGTCCGGTCTGCCGATCTCCATGTGGATGACGTCAATGCCTTCCTTCTGCATGCGGTTGGCCCGCTCCATCATGACACGAATCTCGGAAAACGGAAGCTTGTCCATTCTCTCTGCTGTATTAAACATATGGTTTCCTCCCCGGAACCGGTTTCATGATTCCGCCCGCACATGACAAATGCGCAGAATCATTGTAAACATCTCACGCTTCATTATATCCGGCGTCAAAATGCCCGTAAAACGAATAATTTTTATTTGATTTATAACGTGATTTAATATTTGCCATGGAAGATCCCGCTGAAAACAAATAGGGGGAATGAAACTCTTCCGGTCTCATTCCCCCTGCGGCATCCCACCATTTTGTGCGGGCAGGATGCGCGGATATCAGCTGTTGTAAATATCTTTGTCGATAACGCCTTCTTTTGCATTTACGATGGTGTTGACAGCCGCGTCGCCGATAACGTTCAGCGGCAGCAGAGCCATCTCAACTGGACGGTTGATGGCAAGAACAAGCGCATAGCCCATCATGCAGGCATCGGTCGTCCAGCCCATGCCGGAAAGGACGGTGTAAATCATCGTCGTGCCGGCAACCGGGATCGCCGGTGTACCCATCGCTGCGCAGATGGAAAGGAGTGCCATGACAACCATGTTGCCCGGTGTAACGTTGATGCCGGCCGCCGTAGCGATGAATGTAACCGCAAACATGTGCATCATCGTGGTGCCGTTCATGTTGATCGTCATACCGGTCGGAAGAATGAAGCTTGTGATTTCCTCCGAGTTGCCCAGCTCTTCGAGGTTTGTCTTGGTGTTGATCGGGAGTGTCGCCGCGGAAGAGTTCGTCGAGAAGCCGAAGATGCCGACCTTGGCCATCTTCTTCAGGAACTTGAGCGGGTTCAGGCCTGTTGTAATCCACACGCCGAGCGGATAGAGAACGCAGCAGGTAACCAGGAGCGTGATCATCGATACAACCACGTATGTGGCAGCCGGTGCCAGGTACTCCACGCCATAGATGGCAAATGTGCGGACGATCAGGCAGAAGATGGCAACCGGTCCGATCTTGTCGATCAGGAAGTTCAGATACATGTTGATGATATCACTTGCGCTCTGAAATACCTTCTTAAGCGGCTCTGCCTTGTCGCCGAGTCTGTGCATGCAGATGCCGATGACAATGGCCGTCGCAACGACAGCAAGAATGCTGTTGTTCGTGCTGAAGGCGCTGGTGATGTTGTTCGGAACCGCATTGACAATAACGGCAAGCGGGTTGAATGCGTCGATCGTATTGGCTGACAAATCACTTGAAGTAAGTGTTACGTTGAAAAGTCCAGCACTCTTGACGGCATACGCGACAAGACATGCAATGGTCGCGCCGACAGCATAAAAGGCAAGGAATCCTACGATTGTCTTCCAGGCAATCCGGCCGAGCTTGCTGTCATCGGTGATGCTGGTCAGAGCCAGAGACAGCGAAACCAGCACAAGCGGTACAATGGCTGCCTGCAGGCCTCTCATGAAGATCTGGCCGATGATATAGAAGATACCTATGGCTCCTACACCATCTGTAGTTGTGATGTCCTGGAAAAAGATCTTGTTGATCGTCGTCCAGCCGGCCTCGTTTCCGGAAGCAAGCATCTGCTGACGGATGAACATGAAGATCAGCCCGACAACGATGCCGCCGATCAGGGCGATCATCATCTTTTTGACGACGGACATCCCCTTCTTCTTTTCTTTTTCCTTTTTTGTTTCAGTTCCGTTTGCGCTAGCCATCCCATACTCCTTTCTCAATGAACCCCTCATTGAAAAGCTTTTATCTCAATGCCTTCTTTCCTGAAAGCTTCTGAGATCTTCTGTACGAAGGCGATTGCCTTCGGCCCGTCCCCGTGGACGCAGAGCGTATCGCCCTTGATGTCCAGCTCTTTGCCGCTGTAGGAAGTCACTTTGCCTTCTTTGATCATGCGGATGCAGCGCTTAATGGCAGTATCCTCATCGGTAATCATGGAACCTTCCAGCTTTCTGGGGCGCAGGGAAAGATCATCTTCATAGGCTCTGTCGGCGAATATCTCGCAGGCGGTGCGAAGCCCGATCTTTTCTGCCTCCTCGCCCAGAACAGCACCAGCGCAGTAGTACATGATGATGTCCGGATCAATTTCATAAACCGCTTCGCAGACGGCTCTTGCCAGGTCGCGGTCGTTCTGGCACATATTGCCCATCGCGCCGTGCGGAGCGCAGTGGTGAATCTTCAGTCCGTAGCTTGCCGTGAAAGCGCTGAGCGCGCCGATTTGATACTTCACATAGTTCTTTGCCTCGTCGTGCGAGAGCTTCATCTGTCTTCTGCCGAAGCCGAGGAGATCCGGATATCCCGGATGCGCGCCGACAACAACACCGCGCTCTGCTGCGATCCTGACCACCTTGTCCATGACCATCGGGTCGCCGGCATGCCACCCGCAGGCCACATTGGCCGCCGTGATATACTGCAGAATCGTTTCATCATCGCCCAGCTTGTAGGCTCCGAAACTCTCTCCGATGTCGCTGTTCAAATCTACTGAATACATCACTCAACCTCCCATTCCTTTCTGATGGTTTCCAGTTCCTCTTGTTCCCGGATGCAGATGTCCTGCGCTGTCTCAAGGCTCACCCTTACGAAGCGCAGCTGCATACCCGGTCTGGCCTGGGCCAGTCTGCCGATGTCCGGCGTGATCACCGTCGCGATCTTGGTGTAGCCCCCGACAGTCTGACGGTCAGCCAGCATGATGATCGGCTGCCCGTTTGTCGGCACCTGCACAGACCCCAGGGCGATTCCGTCGCTGATGATGTTGCCGTCGCCCAGATGATGCAGCGGTTCCTCCCGCTTAAGGCGGCAGCCCATCCGGTCGTATTCATCCGTGATTTTTGCGCTGTACCAGAAAAATTTGCGCAGCTCTTCGCGGGAAAACTCATCATCCTGCGGACCCGCGATGGCTCTGAGAACAACCTCATCCGCCGGAAACACCGGCTGGGGAAGAACGCGCTCAGACAGATGCGGAATATCCGTCTTCGGACTGACAAAGCCGATCACATCGCCCTTTTCCAGCTTCCGGCCCTGATATCCGCCGAGCTTCTTTCCGGGCAGCGTCGCCTTCGAGCCCATCACAAGCGGAATGTCAAGACCGCCGGCAAATGCCAGATAGCCCCGCGCTCCTTCTGCGGCAAATCCGAACGTCAGGCTGTCGCCTTTGCGGACGCGCAGAGCCTGATACATCGGAACAGCCTCACCGTTTATCTCCGGGGACATGTCGCAGCCGGTGATGGCAATGATTTCATCCTCGTCGAAATCCAGGGACGGGCCTGAGAGTGTCATCTCCAGCGCGCCTTCAGTGAGCGGATTTCCGACCAGAAGATTCGCAAGGTGAAACGCACGAGCGTCCATCGGTCCGGAAGGAGATACTCCGTACTGCTGGTATCCGATTCTTCCTTCATCCTGAACGGTTGTAAATAATCCGGGATTCTTCACGGTGATTCCCATATCGCTCACCCCCTCGCGGCCGGTTCGTGATGAACCGTCACCTGATAGGTTCCGGCTTCAACCTGTCTGCGGATTTCATCATATTTTGCGCGGTCCACCGGAATATAGCGGACCCACTCGCCGGCCCGCACAAGAAACGGATCCGGTTTCGAATAATTGCAGATATCAAGCGGTGTGGAACCGATGATGTTCCAGCCGCAGGGCTGATCAAACGGAATCAGATCAGAAAGATTAAGCTGAACAACAACCGAACGCGCCGGAATTTTCACCCGCGCCGTCTGCCGTCTCTTGAATGTAAAAGGTTCCTCAAAGCGCGCGGAATACGGATGCCCCGGCGCAAAGCCGAGCATGAACACGTAGTAGTCGTGGGAAGAATGCTTGCGGATGATTTCCTCTTCCGTCGTGTGCTCAAGCTGTGCACAGAGCCCGAGATCCGGCCCCAGCTCACCGCCATAGCAGATCGGAACTTCCTTGATGACCTTTTCGCGCTGCGTGTTTTCAGCCTTCAGGCCTGCCAGACGTTCCTCGATCTGTTTTTTTAAATCGTCAAAACGGATTTCCTCCGGGCGGTAGTAGATCATCAGAGATGCATAAGTCGGCACCATCTCGGAAATCCCTTCAATCGGATGATCCTGAAGGTCCTTCAGAAGTGCCAGGACGCGGCCGTTCACTTCCAGGCTGATTTCACTGCCAAGCTGAACACTGATTCCGTGGTCACCGGCAACGAGTATCTTTGCCTCCATCAGCAGCGCCTCCTTTTGGTAAAATTAAGAGAATTCAGTAGAGAGAATCACGAAAACGCAGGGCGCTCCGTGATTGAATTGTCATCAATTTACCACCGGCTGCATATGCATGAAAAATAAATTATTCTTTTGAAATTTATTAATTTTTTTAATATTTTGAAAAACTGACGTAAGAAAAACAGGCAATTGAAAAATTAACGTAAAGAAGTATAGCCGCGAACCGGCTATACTTCAAGCTTTAATCCGATCTCCTTAAAATATTCCAGCATCATTTCCCGGAATGCATTCACCGCCGCGGCTTTCGCTTCGGTCATATCTTTGTGCGTAATCATATATATAATTCTTTCCGGAGGCTGCCTCTCGTCCGCCACTTCGCTGACGATGAGGTTGTGTGTCTTCTGCAGCTCGCGGACCACAGACTGCGGCGCGATCGTCCACCGCCCGGGTTCCTCCATGAATTCACTCAGAAGCCGGAAAGTATCCACCACAAACAGCGGCTTCCGGCCATGTGAAATCATCTGCTCATGCCAGATTTGAAAATTGGTCTCCCAGATAAAGCAGATCTCCTTTTCGAGGTCCAGTTCACTCAGAAAAATTTTGTCCCGGCGCAGTGTGCTGCTTGCTTCCTGAATGATATACATCTTTTCCCGCGTCAGAATCTCTGAGATGATGTTTTTGTAGTGCAGATGATGATACACAAATCCGACATCAATCACGTAATTATCCAGAAGCTCATACAGTTCAATCGAATAATGCGTGGAAATATTCAGACTGAACCGCTTGTTTTTGTCCCGGCTGATCCGCCTGTACAGCTCTGGAAAGAGCGTGCTGTTGAGCGTATCGGTGCAGCCGATGTTCAGATAGACGACACCTTCTCTTGCCTGCAGCATCATGGTTTCATTCATGAGAGAGAGCCAGCGCTCCGCGATCGGGATAAAAGCCTCCCCTTTGGCCGTGAGCTCTACCCTCTTGTGTCCCTTCTTCCGGACCAGAAGACTGACATTCAGCTCATCCTCCAGCTGCTTGAGCCGGTGGCTGACCGTGGGCTGGGATACAAAGAGGTTCTCGGCTGTTTTCGTTATGTTCTTTGTGCGGACAAGCATCAGAAAGGTCTCGATGTCCTGCTGGTTCATAGATCCTCTTTCTGTCATTCCGGTTGGCAAATGACGATTTTTTCAGACTGTTCGAATAAAGTATACCCCATACCGCTTTATTAAAATAGTCTATATTATTAAACGATTTTATTCATTTTTCTTACTTTTTGGTCTGTGCTACATTGAAAAACGTGGATGATTCCATACGCGCAGGTGTGCCTCGTGCGCGGCATTGCAATAATTCAATTTTCTGGTCTGTAGGAGGCCTCTTATGGCAGAGAAGACATTTGACATTATCAAACATTATGAGAAGGTTCCGGCTGATCTCGTCGCAAAATATGCAGAATTTGATGAGAGTGCTTCGATTCACGAATGCATGGGCAAGCGCGGATCGATGGGCGGGCATATCAAGCCGGTATGGCCGGGCAGCCGCATCTGCGGACCTGCTTTCACAGTTGAGGCAAGACCGGGCGACAACGCCATCATCCACAAGGCTCTGGATATGCTCAAGCCGGGCGATGTCCTGATGATCTCCTACAAGGGCGATACCCGCACCGGCGGCATGTGGGGCGGCATGATGAGCGCATCCGCACAGGCTCAGGGTGCAGCCGGCATGATCACAGACGGCGCCGTCCGCGACACCATGACCATGAAGGAACTCGGCTTCCCGGTATTTTCCTCCGCTGTCAACGTGGAAGGCACAACCAAGGCATTCCCCGGCAAGATCAATCATCCGATCATCATGTACGGCGTAACGGTTAACCCGGGCGACCTCGTATTTGCCGACAATGACGATATCGTTGTTGTTCCGAGAGCCGAGGCGCAGGAAGTTTACGAAAAGACGCGCGCGCGCGAGGACAAGGAAGCCATCCTGCTCAAGAGAATCCAGAATCACGAGGGAACCACCTACAATCTCAGCGGATTCTGCAACAAGATCAATGAGCTGATTGAGAAAGGCGAACTCACGGAAGAGCCGGACTGAACCGGTTTTCTGCATAAATAAATAAGAGTACATGAGGGCCGCTGCCGTTTTGCAGCGGTCCTCTTTTGCTTGTCTGTGCGCAGATGCTTTCTGCTATTTCACTGCATATCCAGCGCCACTTTCCGCCGCGGAGCCGGGTATGCCCGGTCGATTGCCTGCAGTTCTTCTTCCGTGAGCACAACGGTATCGGCATGGCCGTTTGAAAGCGTGTGAGCAGATTTCGAGCTTCTTGGAATCGCCACAGTGTGTCCGTCGCGGATGTTCCACGCGAGCAGAATTTCCGTCACCGGCACGCCATGCGTTTCGGCGATCCTTTTTAGTACGGCATTGTCAAAAAGGCCGCGCCTCAGCGACCCAGCCTGCGCAAGCGGGCAGTAGGACATCAGAGCTACGTGATGTTCCCGCATCCAGGGAAGCAGGTCAAACTCAATCCCGCGCGAGCCCGTGTGATAGAGAACCTGATTGACCTGACAGTTTCTGCCTTCCGGGATGCGCCAGAGTTCCTCCATGTCGTCTGTATCGAAATTGGAAACGCCCCAGGCGCGGATCTTTCCCTTCTTCTTCATCTCCTCCAGACGGCGCACTGTCTCGGAGAGCGGGTAACTTCCGCGCCAGTGATACAGATACAGATCAAGATAATCCGTCCCGAGGCGCTTCAGGCTCCCGTCAAGTGCCGCCTCAAGGGCGCGCCCGCCGGCATGACTCGGCAGAACCTTTGAGACAAGATACAGCTTTTCGCGGACAAGCGGCGCAATCGCCCTGCCGGCCATCCGCTCCGCATCGCCGTCGCCGTACATCTCCGCCGTATCGATCAGATACTGTCCGGCCGCCACGCCCTTTCTGATCCCTTCGATCTCCTGGCTCAGCCTGGCCGGATTTTCTCCCAGGTACCAGGTGCCCTGCCCGATCGCCGGCAGTGAATCGCCGTTTTGTAATACAACCTTATGATTCATGACTTCAAGTCATCCTTTGTTTTTTTGTAAAACTCCCGCACATACCGCAGAATTTCCGAATTGTCGTGCTTCCAGCTACCGTCTGCTCTGAGCGCAAGAAGACACGCGCGGATCCTGGCACCGGCCTCCTGCTCCCGCTCCTGCCATTCTTTCCCCGTGCCATACGTCTGCCTGCCGTTTACGAATGTATACTCCACGCAAGAGCGCGTGGCCCTCTGCACCGTCATGGCCAGCGGGTCGCTTTCCGGATCGGTGTAGGGCGCATACAATCTGTCCAGGTTCAGGCAGGTAAAGTCCGCGTGACGGCCCGGTGCGAGGATCCCCTCTGACAGAGGCTGAGCTTCGATTTTTGCGCCTTTTGACGTTGCCATGCGAAGAATATACAGCGGGTCAACGGACGCGTCAACGCCCGTCTCACGGCCGCCCAGCCACGCGACACGCATCTCGCGCAGGAAGTCCTGATCATCGTCGATCGTGCAGCCGTCCATTCCGATTCCGGCCGTCAGATCCAGCCTCTGCGCCTCCTGCATCCGGAAATGACCGCTGCGCAGCCGCAGATTCGAGGAAGCATTGTTCACCAGAACGGCGCCGCTTTCCCTGATCATCTGCAGATCATCGTCGTCCAGCCAGACCGCATGCGCAAACGACACCCACGGGCCCAGGAACCCGATGTCACGGTAATGTGCGATAAAACTCTTGCCCCACGTCCGTCTGGCATACTCCGCCTGATATTTCGTCTCCAGAAGATGCAGATGAATGTGCATCCCGCGCTCCAGCGCGTACTCCTTCATCGCCAGCAGCGCCTCATCGCTGCACCACTGGCCGCCGTTCGGGTGCAGCTGAATCTGCGTGAAGCCGTCCCGGATATCGTCTGCGAGCCGCTCCGTCACTTCCTCAATCAGCGAAAAATACTCGCCGAGCGTCATGATCTGATCATGAATCCCCGCGGCAAATGTACTCCGAAGCGGCTCCGGAAGACCCTGTATAAATTCATCGCGGTCATAATAAATCCGCTTGTTCTGATCGATATAAAGCGGGCACAGGATACTCCTCAGCCCGGCCGCCTTGTACCCTTTCTCCGCCGCCACAAGTTCATCGGCCATGCGGGCAAAGCTGTTGGGATTGTGGCTGTGCAGCACCGTGCCGACGCCGGATCCTGCCATCCGCGCGCCGTCAAAATAACAGGCGGTATCATGCGGAATCGGCGCCAGCTTGTTCAGATCCTGCAGCCACACCTCAAGCGCCTGATCCGGCACGCTCATGGAGCTGGGCGACACGCCGCGCCCGTGGTCATGCGCATCGACAAAGGCCGGCAGCAGCAGCCAGGCGTCGTTGCGGATCACCTTGTCCGTCCCGGAGCCTCCCGGCACCGTCTGCGCAAGTGTATCCGCTTTTACAATCTCTTTTACGATCCCGTCTTGAATGACAAGCGCCATATTTTCCTGCGCATTTTTTGAAATGCCATCCCAGAGATATTTCGGGCATATGATCAAACGGCCCATTTACAGGCACCTCCTTTTTAAGCAAACGCCGCCCCGCCGGAGAAAAAGGCGGAGCGGCATACATTTGTCATGGATTATCCGAATGTCGGGAACAGCAGAGCTGCCAGCGCAGCTCCGATCAGGCCGCGGATGATACCGGGCACGATGCCGGCTTTGAAGATCGTCTTCATGCTGTAGCCGCCGGCGTTCATGGCCATCGGAACAACGGCCGTCGAGAGCGGCGTGATCAGAGACGACATGGAAGCCAGTGCGCACATGATAACCGGACCTCTCGGGTCGCAGCCCATCGAGCCGCAGGCGATGACGGCCAGCGGGATCAGAACCGTGCTGACGGCGCGGTTGTACAGCAGCGATGTCATGATGAATGCGACCACATAGAACGCAAGATCGATGACAAATCCGTTGTGCACGCCGCCCAGTACACCGCCGAGCCATCCGCCCAGCGCGTCGGCCGCACCGGTGCCTGCAAGGCCGGTGCCGAGCACCGTGACGCCGACATACAGCAGGATCGTCGGCATGTTCAGGTTTTCAACGGCCTCGCGCTCGGTGAGAACGCCGGTCACAACCAGGACAACCGCGCCGGCAAGCGTCACTTCCCAGCTGGTGAGGCCGGCCATGAGGCCGATGATAACTGCGATGAATACCGCGTATCCGAGGAATTCACGCACCGGGGAGAGCGGCTCTTTTTCCTGAAGCTGACGGGCATTGGCCGCTGCCGTGATCGGCACATCCGGCTGATCCGGAAGAAGTTTCGGAACGACGAAGATAGCCAGAAGAATTGTAACAATGCCGACCGGAAGCAGAACCGATGTCTCGCTCCACATGTTAAGCTGTGTAGCCGTCCAGCCATAGGACTCCAGGTATCCGTTCTGCGTCACGTACCACGCCGCATACGGTCCGATCGGCTCGATGATAAATGCCGTCGAGACCGATGCAATGGCGACCGGGAACATCATCTTGGACGGGCTGATCTTCATGCGGTCGCACATGTTCTGAACCAGCGGATACACCAGCGCGAAAAGCGCCACGATACTCGGGACAAACTGTCCCAGAAGACAGGTGATCAGGACATAGGTGGCGAGCACCTTGGTAAATGACCCTTCTGTCACCTTATAGAGCAGTGACGAGATCTTGTTGATCATCTGCGTGCGCGTCAGGCCTGCTGCAACAACGAACATCGATGCCATGGTGATGACCGTGTTGCTGGCAAAGGATGACAGGGCATCTTTGGGCGCCACGCAGCCGGTAAAGACAAGCAGCAGGACCACAAGCATGGCGCTGAAAGACATCGGAATCTTCTTGATGAAGAAGATCACGATCATGAAAACAAAAATCATCAGACAGATGGTTGTCTGGCTCATACGTTTCTCTCCTTATTTTCTGCAGCGGCTGCTGTTCTTCCCGCAGGAAATGCAGCGCGCCTCTCATTTCTCAGCCGATGTACGGCTTTACATCCTCCGGAATCGGGCACACGTACTTTGCGCCGCCGGTTCTGCGGTCCATTTCTTCCTTTGCCTCCCGGACAACTGATTCATCCGTGAGCGCGTCGATTGCCGATCCGGCCATGACCTTCGCCGCGTACAGCATTCCCTTGTGCGCGATGGAACTCTTGCCCACGGAAACCACCTGCCAGGAGTGCATCGCAAGACCCGCCGGCATCGTTGTCCCGTTGATCTGCGCGGTCGGGCAGTTCCAGCTCACGTCGCCCACATCCGAGGACACGAAGCCGCTGCTTTCCTTTCCCAGCGGAAGCGGCCCGGCGTGAAGCGGAAGACTTTTCTGAACCTCAAATGCTTTCCGCTCCTGCGCATCGGTGCACCCGGCATACAGCTGGTCAAAATAGGTTTTTCCCGAACCGGCCGTCGCCTGAAGAGCCCGCGCGTACTCCTGTTCCTCTTTGCTGTACTCCGGAGCCGGGACCGCCAGCAGATTGTCCTGCATAACCTTGCACAGCCGGCTGTTGACAAGAATATTCGAGCACGCCTTGATGAACTGCGCCCGGGCCTTTGTCTCAGTCATGGTGGCCGCTCCCTGTGCAACCAGGTTCACCCGGCGGTACAGCTCCCGCACATCATCCAGATTCGCGGCGCGCATCAGATACATGGCCTCGGCGTAATCCTGCACGACGCCCGGCGCGCTGCCGCCGGTGTTGGTGATGGCATAGTGAATGCGCGTGTCGTTCGGCACATGCTCCCGCAGGAACTGCACGCCGACATTCATCAGTTCCAGCGCGTCCAGGGCACTGCGGCCCCGCTCCGGCGCCATCGCCGCGTGAGAGGCCTTGCCGTAAAACCGGTAGCAGATCTGATAATTGGCCATGGTGCTGCTGACGGAAACGCTGTTCACCTCACCCGGATGCCAGGTGAACGCCGCATCCACATCGTCAAACACGTGGGCTCTGGCCATAAAGCCCTTTCCGGAGCCTCCTTCCTCGGCGGGGCAGCCGAAGAAAACGACCGTCCCCGGCAGATGGTTCTGCTGCAGGTACCGCTTCACAGCCACCGCTGCGCCAAATGCTCCCACCCCCAGAAGGTTGTGGCCGCAGCCGTGCCCCGGAGCGCCTTCCTGCACCGCCTTTTTTTCGAGTATTCCGGGTTCCTGGCTCATGCCCGGCAGTGCATCGAACTCTCCCAATAGTCCGATGACGGGTCTGCCGCTGCCAAACGTTCCCGAAAAAGCTGTCGGAATGCCGCCGAGTCCCTTCCTGACGGCAAATCCTTCCTCCTGCAGCTTCGTTTCAAACAACTCAGCTGCATACGTCTCCTGGAACTTCACCTGCGGGTGATCCCACAGCGCGTCGCTCATGGAGCACAGCCTCTCTGCGATCTCATCGACCGAAGAAATGGCTGCTTCTTTTGTTTCTTCCATTTGCCATCCTCCTCCAACTTTTTTAAAGAAAAAAACGCGCAGACAGCAGCCAGCTGCCTGCGCACCTTTGCTCAGTTACTATACCACTTCACCACGGTACCTTGTCAAGATGTCATATTTCCCGCCTGCGCCCCTTGCGGCGCGCTTCTCTTTCGTCGCGGATTTCCTGCATTCTCTGGTTGATATCCTTTTCCTGCTGTTCCAGCTCTTCGTCAGTATACTTGCGCAGGATCAGACTCTGGGCGATCTTCGCCGTCCGCTTTCCTCTCTTGCTCTCGTAGAAATAGCCGATGACGCTGAACGTGATGGCGCCGATAAAGTTTACAAACAAATCTTTCATGGTATCGATGATACCGATGTCCAGATACCCGCCCTCAACGGTGACCGTGTCGCCGGACGCCGTGTAAATCACGGTCTTCACGATATCCGAGACCTTGACCGGAATCTGGGAATGGGTCGGATCCAGGGTGACCGATCCGATGGTCTGCACGATTGTATCCTTCTGCATGTCCAGGAAAAAGAGCTGGTCAGCGGTAAACTCGATGAACTCCCAGCACACGCCGATGGTCATGGAAAAGCAGAAAGCCACCACGGCCAGATACAGAGGGGACAGACTGATGCGCCGGCTGCTGCGGTTTAACAGTTCCACCATGGAGAAACCGATGGCCGCGCACAGAAATCCGTTGATGGTGTGGAGCATCGTGTCCCAGCCGGGAATCAGCGTATAGTAGTGATTCACCTCGCCCAGAATCTCTGCCGCGTAGATGAACAGATAGATGGATCCCTCAAACAGCGGCGGGATGTCCACCTTCATCTTCGCCTCAAAAAACGCCGGAAGAAGGAAAAGAATCAGCGACAGAATACACAGTGCCAGTCCCTCATAGTTCTGCATCAGGAAGCAGCGCACGGCAGAAAGAATGACCAGCGCCCGCAGCACTGAATACAGCAGAAAGGTCTTTTTGTCCAGCCGTATTCTCTCTTTCAGCCTCTGTATGATGTTTGCCGGTGATTTCATCCCGTCAGCCCTTTCTTTCCTTTCTTTCCTTTTTATCTGTTTTACTGTATATCTTCCGCTTTGTCTTCTCCCGTTGTGCCGGTTCTGTCACCAGCGGACCATCCAGCGGTCCGAATACGAACCGTCAGCCGCCTCTTTCTTTACCTGCCGGGCAGCGGCCGGCGCCTCGCGCTCCTCCTTCTGCTTTTTGGCAAGCTGTGCCAGATACTCCTGTCCGTCAAGCGGCAGATCGACCCACTTTCCCGTCCAGGACGACAGATAGGCGGCGTTGGTGATTTCAAGCTCGTGAATGCCCTCTTCGCCGGGCGAAAGAAGCGGCTCGCCGTAAAGAATCGCGCGCGCGAAATTGTTCAGAATGCCGATGTGTGCCGGCTCGCGCTCCGTCTGCACCCATTCCTGATACGCAGGCTTTGTCTTCGGATTGGCCACCTTCGCCGTGTATGTCACCTCATCGGTGTCCTCCGGCATCTTCCAGAGCATCAGCTTTCCGTTCTCAATCACCGCCTTGCCCTTTGAGCCCGAAATCTCCATGCGGTTCGTGCCTGGCTGCTCTCCCGTCGACGTGACAAATGTGGCCGTCGCCCCGTTTTTGTACGTGGCCAGAATCGTCGCCTCATCCTCGACATTAATGTGATGGTACTTCGCGACGCCGCACTCCGCCACGAGCCTGTCCGGCATTCCCATAATCCACTGCCAGATATCCAGGTTGTGCGGGCACTGATTCATCAGCACACCGCCGCCCTCGCCGTTCCAGGTCGCGCGCCAGCTGCCGGAGTCATAATACGCCTGCGTGCGGTACCAGTTGTTCACGATCCAGATGAAATGCCGGATATTCCCCAGCTCCCCGTCCTTCACCAGACTGCGCATCCTCTGAAACAGCGGATTCGTGCGCTGATTAAACATAATGGCAAATGTCTTCCCGGCTTCCGCCGCGCACGCATTGAGTTTCTGCACGGAAGCCTTGTCGATGCCTTCCGGCTTCTCCGTGAGCACGTGATATCCCTTCTTCAGGGCCTCCATTCCGATGACGGGGTGCAGCGGATGGGGCACGGCGATGATGACAGCGTCCGCCACGTGATCGTCCAGCAGCTGGTGATAATCGGCATAGACTTTCACGTCCGCCCCCAGCTCCTGCGAAGCCCACTCTCTTCTGTCCTGGCTGATGTCGCACACCGCCGTCAGCTTTGCCTGTGCCACAGCTCCTTCTGCGATATGCCTTGCATGCGCAGAGCCCATGTTGCCGATTCCAATCACGGCAAGTCTCAGTTCGTCCATTTTTTGTTTTCTCCTGTCTTCAGGAAGAGAGCCTCACGCGGCCTTCTGCCTGAACGTTTCAATTCTGCTTATAGTATAGCATTTCTGTGCACTTCTGCCTCTGTCCGTCTGGCAAAAAAATGAAACAGTTTTTCGGCGGAACCGGAAACAGACCGGTCGGTCCGCCGGATGAGGCAGACCTTCGTGTGCAATACCTCTTCGGCAAGCTCCAGCCGTCCCAGCTCCGGTGTGAGCAGCAGCACCGATTCCGGCACCAGCGCCGCCCCGATCCCGGCTCTTGCCCACTGGACACAGGTCCTCGCGTCATCGCTCATACACACGATGTCCGGCTTCACGCCTTCCTTTTTCGCCTCCTCCCGGATCGCATCCTGCCATCTGCGGTAGACGATGACAGGCGTCCTGGCAAGTCCCGCCAGGCTGCACCGCCCGTCCGGCGTGCACACGGCCCCGGACAGCACGCTTTCCGTGCCCGCGGCAAAGAAACTCTCCTCACGCAGGGTCACGCTCTCGATACTCCCGGTCTGAAACGGCGTCCGGATCACCGCCAGATCGATACGCTGCTTCTCGATATCCTGCTGCAGCTCATAGGTGTTCCGGTCAAAAATCCGGAACGAAATGTCCGGGTACTGCCGGCGGAAATCCGCCAGCCCCTGCAGCAGTTCCGGGCACTCGCCCGACGAGATGATCCCGAGCCGCAGACTCGTCTGCTGGCCGGCCTTCAGACTTTCCAGATCGTCCTCGGCCGCGTGCGTCATTTCCAGAATGCGGACCGCATATTCATACAGCACCTCGCCGGCCGGCGTGACCCGGGCGCGCCGGGCGCCTCTGTCCAGCAGCTTCACGCCGTACTCGTCTTCCAGATTGCGGATCTGAATGGAAAGCGGCGGCTGCGAAAGGTGAAGCCTTCTGGCCGCGGCGGAAATACTGCCTTCCTCCACGACGGCCGCAAAATACTGAAGCTGAATCAGATTCATTCTTTTCCTCCTCACGGGGCGGCGCAAAGCACCGGCCAGTCTGCTGCACAGGCTCCTCTTCCACGCCTCTGTTCTATTATGATATCATATGGCTTCATTAAATATATATATATTTCATATGTCTTGAATCGTAGTATCATGAAGCAGGCTGCAGAGCGCAGCCGGAAGGAGAAATGTATGCGGCGTCTCACCCGATTTTTCAACCATTACAGGAAGCAGGCCGTTCTGGCACCGATCTTCAAGCTGCTGGAAGCCCTCATGAATCTCCTCGTTCCCCTGGCAGTCGGTGCCATCATCAACACCGGAATCGGAAACGCCGACCAGGGCTATATCATCCGGATGTTCATCTTCCTGCTCGCCCTGGCCGTCCTGGGTATGCTGTTTTCATTTGTCGCCCAGTGGTACGCGGCCAACGCCAGCGTCGGCTTCGCCACGCAGATGCGCCAGGAGCTCTTTGATCACATCCAGAAACTTTCCTTTACGGAAATCGACACACTGCGGCCCGACACGCTGATCACGCGCATGACCAGCGATGCGAATCAGGTGCAGAGCGGCCTGAACCTGGCCCTACGCCTGCTGCTGCGCAGTCCTTTCATCGTTTTCGGATCGATGATTCTTGCATTTACCATCGATGTGAAGTCAGCGCTTGTCTTCGTCGTCGCGATTCCGCTGCTTACCGTCGTGGTCTTCGCGATCATGCTGGCGAGCATCCCGCTCTTCACAAAATCCCAGAAAGCGCTTGATAATCTGACCGGCCTCACGCGCGAGAACCTGTCCGGCGTGCGCGTCATCCGCGCATTCTGCAAGGAGCAGCAGGAAGTGGAGGAATTCGACCGCCGCAATGAGGCGCTCACCCGCCTGAACGAATTCGTCGGCCGCCTCTCCGCGCTCATGAATCCGCTGACATACGTCATCATCAACATCGCGACTATCGTGCTCATCAACACCGGCGCCCTGCAGGTTTCCCTCGGCTCACTTCGCCAGGGCGACGTGGTGGCGCTCTACAACTACATGGCCCAGATCATCATCGAACTCATCAAACTGGCCAGCCTCATCATCACCATCAACAAATCCCT
>OMUP01000221.1 GCA_900314255.1 uncultured Lachnospiraceae bacterium
CGCGCATAAGCCACGCATCGCTCCGCACTTCGTGCTCCCGCGATGCTCAACGGAAATTCGCACTCTCGTCCCGCTTACGCGTGACTTCGTGCGAATTTCCGTTGCCGCACCAAGAGCCGGCGCATTTTTGCGTGCAAGCACGCAAAAACGCCATGCTCTGGTGCTGGCTTATGCGCTAAAAATGCCCCTCCGCGCTGTTTCGGGCGGGAGGGGTGTCATGGTTATATTTGTTTGCTGCTTTCCGGATGGTTTCTGTCAGAAATCAACATCGGTGTCGTAGTAGCAGGCTTTCAGGAGTTTTTCCATGAGTTCGATGTCTTCCGGCTTGTCAGCAGAAAGTGCACGCGGGTTGGTCAGCGTGCAGGCATCGAGGATCGCGTTCTTTGCGATCTCCGGCAGTCTTTCAAGGAATACATCCTCCGGAACAAATCCCTGCTCCGTCGGATAGCTGTCCTTGCCGTAATGCTGAATGCCGTGCGGAATGTTCAGCTTGTCATTCATGCCGCGCAGGAGCTCAATAAGCTTTGCAATCTTGTCTTCCTGTGTCGTGCCGCCAAGCTGCAGATAGTCCGAAATGAACGCATAGCGCTCTGCTGCTCTCGGATCCTTTGCGTTGAAGGCAATGACCTTCGGCAGATACATCGCGTTGGCCGCGCCGTGGATGATGTGCGCGCCATAGTCGGCAAATGCGGCGCCCGTCTTGTGCGCCATGGAATGCACAATACCAAGAGAAGCGCTCGAGAACGCAATTCCGGCGAGGCACTGTGCGTTGTGCATCGTATCGCGCGCCGTCATGGCATCGCCGGCTGCCTTGTCCTCATTGTAAGACTGAACCAGATTGTCCTTGATCAGCGTCATCGCGCGCAGAGCCGGCGCATCGGTGAAGTCTGAGGCTGCGGTCGACACAAACGCCTCGATGGCGTGTGTCATGGCATCCATACCTGTGTGCGCAACGAGCTTCTTCGGCATGGTCTCTGCCAGCTCCGGATCCACAATGGCAACATCCGGCGTGATCTGGAAGTCCGCGATCGGATACTTGATTCCCTTCTCATAGTCCGTAATGATGGAAAATGCGGTAACCTCCGTAGCCGTTC
This sequence comes from uncultured Lachnospiraceae bacterium, assembly GCA_900314255.1. Taxonomy (GTDB): domain Bacteria; phylum Bacillota; class Clostridia; order Lachnospirales; family Lachnospiraceae; genus UBA4285. The sequence continues at coordinate 1,095 of OMUP01000221.1, forward strand.
CGGATGTGGAAGAAACCGCGCAGAACTTTGCCTTGTGGCGAAGCTCCGGGATGGCAAATACTTTGCACATATCCTCGAATGTGCATTCCGGATGCTCATATTTGATCCACATAGCCTTGGCCGCGTCAATCGGAGAACCGCCGCCGATTGCAACGATCCAGTCAGGCTGGAACTCTTCCATCTTCTTTGCGCCGTTCATGACCGTCGTAACGGAAGGATCCGACTCAATGCCTTCGATCAGCGCAACTTCCATGCCGGCTTCCTTCAGATACTGCTCGGCTCTCCCGAGGAATCCGAACCGTTTCATGGATCCGCCGCCGACACAGATGATGGCTTTCCTGCCTTTCAGTGTCTTAAGAGCCTCCAGTGCGCCCTTGCCATGATACAAATCCCGCGGATTCGTAAATCTCTGCATACCCTGCACCTCCTGCTATATTCGGACACCCACGCCGGACCTCCTCCGTCAAAGTATCCGCTCACGATTTTCATCTCTTTCAGAATGCCATATTGTCATTTTTTTGTCAATGACAAATTTCAAATTTCGCGATGCCTATTTGCAGAGAAGATTTTGACATCCCGCAAAAGGCATGATATAGTATTAACACTATTTGTCATGCTTTACAGAGAGCCGTTTTTGTTCCCGAAATTTAATATTTGCTTTCTTGAATTCCCTTTTTGGGAATGATACGTTACTTTTATCACATTTGTATAGATTTCAGTACATTACAGCGAGACAGTTTGATACAATTTGTCACCGCATCAATCTGCCCGAAGGGAGGGACCGCTGATGAAAACAAGAGACAGCATAGATACCGTTTCCTACGCGGAACTGAGCCGGAAAAACGATGCCATTGATCCTGCACTGTACGATACCTATCAGGTAAAGAGAGGGCTTCGGGATCTGAACGGAAAAGGTGTCGTGGCCGGGCTTACCAACATTTCCAATATTGTTGCATTTGACGCAGACGGAAAGCCGTGCGACGGACAGCTCTGGTACCGCGGATACGAAATTCATGACCTGATCCACAAATATCTGGGGAGCCGCTACGGATATGAGAATCTGACGTATCTTCTCCTGTTCGGCGAACTGCCGGATGACGACGAGGCAAAGCGCTTCACGGATCTCCTGGCGGAGATGCGGGAGCTTCCGACGAATTTCACGCGCGATGTGATCATGAAGGCGCCGACGAAGGACATCATGAATTCCATGACGCGTTCCATCCTCACACTCGCCTCGTATGACAGCAATGCCACCGACATTTCAATTGAGAATGTCATCAGCCAGTCCATTCAGCTGATCTCTGTGTTCCCGATGCTGGCCATCTATGGATATCACGCCTACAATCACTATGAAAACCTGAAATCCATGTACATTCACCGTCCGGATCCGCAGCTTTCCACCGCTGAAAACATCCTGCGGATGCTCCGCCCGGATTCTTCCTACACCAAAGTCGAAGCGCTGGCTCTTGACGTGGCACTGATGCTGCACATGGAGCACGGCGGCGGCAACAACTCCAGCTTCACCACCCGCGTGGTGACTTCCTCTGGCGCAGACACCTACGCCGTCATCGCGGCCGCCATGAGTTCCCTGAAAGGTCCCCGTCACGGCGGCGCCAACATCAAAGTCATGGAGATGATGGACGACATCCGCGAGAACGTGCGCGACTGGGACGACGACGAGGAGATCGCCGCTTATCTTCAGAAAATCCTGAATGGTGAGACGTTCGATCACAGAGGCCTGATCTACGGCATGGGCCACGCCGTGTACTCAAAGTCTGACCCGCGTGAACGCATTTTCAAGACATTCGTTCAGATGCTCTCCACGGAAAAGCACCGCGAGAAAGACATGTCGCTGTACAACAAGGTCGAGGAAATCGCACCGGAAGTCATTTCCGGCCATCGCCGGATCTACAAAGGCGTCGCCCCGAATGTAGACTTCTACAGCGGCTTTGCTTATGACATGATGGGCATTCCGCGGGAACTCTACACGCCGATCTTCGCCATCGCCCGGGTAGCCGGCTGGAGTGCACACCGGATCGAAGAGCTGCTGTCCGGTTCCAAGATCATCCGCCCGGCCTACAAGAGCGTCATGAAAATCCGCAAGCCCCTCGGTGAGCCGCCCACGGACGA
>OMUP01000164.1 GCA_900314255.1 uncultured Lachnospiraceae bacterium
TGGTTTCCTACTTCGTGATGAAGGCAATGGGCTTCAATAGTGCCCGTATGCCGGCTACTTACTATATGCTTGGCTCGGTAATACAACTATTTTTCATGACTGCCATTCGCTTCGGCCCAAAAACCATTGCAGATGAGAAGCGCAGAAGGGCCAAAAAGGCGGAGAAGGCCCTTGTCATCGGTGCTGGCGAACTGGGACAGCAGACGGTCAAAATGCTCCAGTCCGGCGTGAATTATGATGTGAGCTTCATTGTAGATACGGAGGATGAGCACGTCGGGCTTCTCTTGGACGGAATTCCGGTCTACGGATTGCAGACTTTAAAGATGCTGCTGGAAAAGAATGACATCTCCTGCGTCTTCCTGGCAGAGCCGAATCTGAGTGAAACAGACCGCAAGAAAATTTCCTCCGCCTGTTCGGAACTGAAGGTTGAAATGCGGGAATCCCGGGAGAACAAGGTTAATCCGGAGAAGCGCAGTGACGCACCGCTCCAGTTTGTTCCGATCTCGTATTCCGACGACTACAGCCTGAGCCAGGAGGAAGCTTGGCTGCAGTCAGTCCTCAGCGGACAGGACAAAAATAAGGACTGAGGAACATGTTGCACGTCATTTTAAATCTCTGATAAGACCAATATACGCAGTAGTGACGGATCGGTCGAAATGCCACTGCTGCGATTTGTGCATATGAAAGAGGAAACATTAAATGAACTTTTTGCATGATCTCCGTTTCAGGGGAATAGAACCCTTCAAGAATAAAGTCTGGCTCGCCACGCCCACCATGCATGGAGACGAAAAAAAGTGGGTCGACCTGGCCATCGACACCAACTGGGTATCCACCGTTGGCGAAAACATCAATGAGGTAGAGAAGCAGCTGGCTGCGTACATCGGTGTGAAGTACGCGGTCGGCCTCTCTGCCGGTACTGCTTCGCTCCATCTCGCGACCCGGCTGGCCGGAGAGCGTCTCTACGGCCAGGCGAGACCCGATCACGGCACCCTCGAAGGACATAAGGTCTTCTGCAGCGACATGACCTTCGACGCCACGATCAACCCGGTCGCGTACGAGGACGGCGAAGCAGTTTTTATTGATACCGAGCCGGACACCTGGAACATGAGCCCGGAAGCCCTGGAAAAGGCCTTTGAGCTCTATCCGGATGTGAAGCTTGTCGTGATCGCGCATCTCTACGGCACACCGGGCAAGGTCGATGAACTCAGGGAGATATGCAATCGGCACGGCGCCCTCATCGTCGAGGACGCGGCCGAGTCCCTTGGCGCCACGTATAAGGGCAAGGAGACCGGGACTCTCGGGGATTACAACTGCATTTCCTTCAACGGCAATAAGATCATCACCGGCTCCGCCGGCGGCATGTTCCTGACCGACAGTCTGGAAGATGCGAACAAGGTGCGCAAGTGGTCCACCCAGAGCCGGGAGGCCGCCCCCTGGTACCAGCACGAAGAGATCGGCTTCAACTATCGCATGTCCAACATCATCGCCGGCGTCATCCGCGGCCAGATTCCGTATCTGGATGAGCATATCGCCCAGAAAAAGGCCATCTATGAGCGCTATAAAGAAGGCCTCAAAGACCTGCCGGTGAAGATGAACCCATATGACGAGAAGAACAGCGAACCCAACTTCTGGCTCAGCTGCCTGATCATCGACGAGGAAGCCATGAGCCCCTTCGTACGCGGCGAGCAGGATCAGCTCTGGCAGCATGAAGCAGGCAAATCCAGCCCCGGAGAAATCCTCGCCGCCCTGGCCGCCTTCAACGCCGAAGGCCGTCCCATATGGAAACCCATGCACATGCAGCCGATTTACCGTTCCAATGCCTTCGTCACCGTCGAAGGGAACGGCCGCGGAAAGAGCAACGCCTACATCGCCGGAACCGGCATCGACGTCGGCGCGGACATCTTCCGCCGTGGCCTCTGCCTCCCCAGCGACAACAAGATGACGCCGGAAGATCAGGACAGAGTGATTGAGATCATTCACAGGTGCTTTCGCTGAGCTAAATCAGATAGTGTGCAGTGACTACAAAGGAGAAGAGAGATGAAACTTGAGAGAAAGCAAGACTTCTATGAAAAGTATATCAAA
>OMUP01000185.1 GCA_900314255.1 uncultured Lachnospiraceae bacterium
ACAAAGAGGCCATCAAAAACCTCTACCGCATGGGATATCAGTCTGCGGATCCGATTGTGGACTTTGTGCGCGCAAAAGCATAAAAAAGAATAAACTGTATGACAATACCGGCCGAGGGAGAGACCTGTTTTCTCTGGCCGGTATTTTTTTGGTGGCTTTAATACCGATGCAGGCTGAATTCGTGCTGGGCAGCGGCAATTGTTTCCTGGGCCTGTTCTTTCATTTTTTTCGGAACATATACGTAGAATAAAACATTGAAATCCGCACACTCACCCAGGCTCCCTGCCATGTTGCCCCCGCGGTTGCTGAGACCTGTCGGCACCTGCCTTGTGTCATAGGGGATCTTCTCCCGCCGGAGAGCCTGCAGAATGGTACCGAAGAGAAGCGCATTCATGGTGACAAATACTTCCGCATTACATCGCATAGTTTCTCCCTTCAAAAAGTCCCGGGATGAAAGAGGTGGAGAGCATATCAGTTATTCACGATACTTTTTATAAATTTACTGTAATAATTATAAAGTACCGGCATGACAGATTCAAGTACCTGCCAAAATATCCATAAAAATATGCCCTGTGCGAAGAATGAGAAAGCCGCAAATCTGCAGTTGACATTTCAGCATCTGCGTGTATTGTATAGATAGTACACTAATATAGTACAAGAAAGGAGCCGATATGCAGTTTGACGCATCTGCGCCTATTTATCAGCAGGTTGTGACAGCCATAAAAAAAGAAATAGCCTCCGGGACGATCCATCCGGGCGACAAGCTCCCGTCCTGCCGGGACCTTGCGGTCAGCTACCGGATCAACCCGAACACGGCCGCGCGTGTCTATCAGGTGCTCGAGGCGCAGGAAGTGGCGGAAACCCGCCGCGGTATGGGGACCTATGTGCGCGATGACCCGCAGCTCAAAGACACGATGCTTCGCGAGATGGCGGACGGATACACCGCGCAGTATATCCGGGAGATGAAAGGCCTGGGCTTTGACCGGGAAGAGCTCCTGAAAATCCTTGCCGAATGGAGCGATCCGGAAGAACAGACAAAAGAAGATGCAGGAAACAGAAAGGAAAAGACAGATGCTTGAGACAAAAAATCTGGTGAAAAAATTCGGCTCAAAAACAGCCGTTGACGATATATCCTTTACCATCGGGCCGGGAAAAATATATCTGCTCCTCGGACCGAACGGCAGCGGCAAGACGACCTGGATGAAGATCGCCGCGACGCTCACGAAACCGACATCCGGAAACGTGTACTGGGACGGGAAGCCGGTCGGCATCGAAAGCCGGAAGAAGATCTCCTACATGCCGACGGAGTCCTATTTCTACAACTGGATGCGGGTCGCGGACGTCGGCACGTATTACAGCGACTTCTTTGAGGATTTTGACGCGAGAAAGTTTGCGGATATGCTCGCAAAGCTTGATCTGGCACCGGACGCGCGCGTGCGGGATCTCTCCTCCGGCATGAATGCGAAGCTGCGCCTTGCGGCGGCCATGTCGCGCTACGCGTCCGTCTATCTTCTTGACGAACCGCTTAACGGCATCGATCTGGTGGCAAGAGACCAGGTACTTGACACGGTGATCGCCTCCATGACGCCGGACGCGGCCATCGTGCTTTCCAGCCACCTGGTGGAGGAGGTCGAGTCCATCGCGAGCACGGCGGTTTTCATCCGGGACGGAAAAATTCTGGAAATCCGGGACACAGAGGAACTTAGGGACACAGACGGGCAGTCCCTGGCGGACCGCTACCGCCTTCTGATGCGCTGAGCGCGCGGAGTGAAAAAGAAAAATCACAAATCACAGATATTTCCGGCAGATGCCGGGATGCACTTGAAAGAAATGAGGCTTAATATATGGCTGCGCTGTTAAAATATGAATTCCGAAAGACAAAGGTTTTGAACCTGGTGATTCTCATTATTGCGGCGATCGGAGAAGGGGCGTTTCTTCTGGGAAGCGTACTTTGGGCGGACAGTGCCCTTCTGACCGGAAGCATTGTTCTGACCTGCGCTGCGGCAGCGGGATTTCTTCTGGTCCCGTTTCAGAGCGCGGATCTTTTGTACCGCGAGCTCAATACGAAGCAGAGCTATATGCTGTTTCTGACGCCGAGAAGCCCGAAGAGCATTCTCGGGGCCAAGATTTTAACTGTCATCATCTGGCTGGCCGTGCAGGGAGTGGTCTTCGGGATTTTCTCCTGTGTGGACGCGGCGGTCCTCTACCGCGCTTCCGGAGCCACGGAGGGACTCTTAAGCGCACTGCTGTCTTCCGTCGGAGGCGCTGGTTTCTCTGTATCAGACCTTGTCCTTTTTGCGGCAAAGATAATCGGAATGACATATGGCTTTATCCTGTCGGTTCTCATGGCGTACTTCTTCGCGGAGATCGTGCAGTCGACCGTTCTGAACGGCCGGAAGGGCGGCGTATGGTTTTCCCTGCTGATATTTGTCATCCTTTTTATCGCGTTCATCAGCATTACCGGGCGCGTCACGGCGGCAGTGCCGGAGGCGTATCAGTTTTCCGTGGCTGCCTGCATGGATGCAGCCTGCGTCGTTTTGTTTTTCTTTCTCGCAAGTTCCCTGATGGAGAAGAAGCTGAGCGTTTAAGCACTCTGCCTGCCCTTGGGGAACTGACGCGCAGCTTTTTGCAGGGAACAGGATATTTACCGCCGGGAGCTTTTTTGTTATAGTTTAACTAGAGATTTCAGCTCGTGGGAGGCAAATGGCCATGGTAAAGCTTAAAGGAAAAAGTGTCTTTAATGATGTCTGCATCGGAAAGATTCATTTCTACCGCCGAGTCCGGAGCGTGATCAAACGGTACCATGTGGATGATACGGAAGCAGAAGTAAAGCGGTTTCACGACGCGCAGGCCGAGGGGCTGCAGGAGCTGCAGGCGCTGCACGACAAGGCGGTAAAGTCCGTCGGCGAGGCGGACGCGGCGATTTTTGAAGTGCATCAGATGATGATGGAAGACCAGGACTACGCGGAGTCCGTGGAGAACATCATCCGCACGCAGGAGATCAATGCGGAATACGCCATCGGAACGACGGCGGACAACTTTGCGGCTATGTTCCAGGCGATGGACGATGAGTACATGAGGGGCCGCGCGGCGGATGTCAAGGATATTTCGGACCGTCTGGTGCGGATCCTGAGCGGCACCGGAAAGAGCAATGAACTCAAAGATGACAAGTTCATCATCGCGGCGGACGATCTGGCTCCGTCGGAGACCGTGCAGCTCGACAAGAGCAAGGTGATGGGCTTCATTCTGCAGCAGGGATCGGCCAGCTCGCATACCGCCATCCTGGCGCGCAGCATGGGTATCCCGGCTGTCATCGGACTGGGCGACGGCCTGACGGAAGATGCCGACGGCAAGACGGCCATCGTCGACGGCGCCAGCGGTGATGTCATCATCGATCCGGATGAGGACACACTCGAGAAATACCGGAAGATCAAGAAAGAATACGACGACCGCAAGGCACTTCTCGCTCAGCTTAAAGGCCGCGAGACGGTAACCAAAGACGGCCAGAAGATCAAAATCTTCGCCAACATCGGCAGCCCGGCTGATGTCGCCAAAGTCATGGAAAATGACGCCGAAGGCATCGGACTGTTCCGCAGCGAATTCCTGTATCTGCAGAGCAATGATTTCCCAAGCGAGGACACGCAGTTTGCGGCCTACAAGCAGGTGGCCGAAAACATGGCAGGCAAGAAAGTCGTCATCCGGACGCTGGATATCGGCGCCGACAAGCAGTGTGACTACTTCAATCTCGATCACGAAGAAAATCCGGCGCTCGGATACCGGGCCATCCGCATCTGCCTGACGAGGCCGGAAATCTTCAAGACACAGCTGCGTGCTTTGTACAGAGCGGCATTATATGGTAATATTTCTATAATGTTTCCGATGATCATTTCGGTCTCGGAAGTCAGAAAGATCAAGCAGATCTGTGAGGAAGTCAAGGCATCTCTTAAAGCCGACGGCATCCCCTACAAGGAAGACGTGGAGCTGGGCATCATGATCGAGACCCCGGCCGCGGCACTGATCGCTGATGATCTTGCCCAGGAAGTCGATTTCTTCAGCGTCGGGACCAACGATCTGACGCAGTACACGCTGGCAATCGACAGAGTAAACCGCAAGCTCGATCCGTTCCTGGACACCCATCATCCGGCCATCCTGAAGCTGATCAAAATGGCGGCAGACAGCGCGCATAAATACGGCAAATGGATCGGCATCTGCGGTGAGCTGGGAGCAGATCCGGAGCTGACCAGGACATTCTTAAAAATGGGAATTGACGAACTTTCCGTATCGCCGAGTCTGGTTCTGAAACTGCGGGATCAGGTGATCCGGACCGACATGAGGGAGGAATCATAAAGTCTTCCCGGGGAGGAAAGCATGGGATTCATTATACTGGCGGTCATCATTGTCTTTGTGCTGATCCTGGTGTTCACCAACATCCGGATCGTGCCGCAGGCGCACGCATTTGTCATCGAGCGCCTCGGCAAGTACAAGACCACCTGGAACGCAGGGCTGCACATCAAGACGCCGTTCATTGAGCGGGTAGTCGGCACGGTTTCGCTGAAGGAGCAGGTTCTGGATTTCCCGCCGCAGCCGGTCATCACGAAGGATAATGTGACGATGCAGATCGACTCGGTCGTGTTCATGAAGGTATTCGACCCGAAGCTCTACACCTACGGCGTGGAGAATCCGATGGCCGGTCTGCAGAATCTGTCGGCGACGACACTGCGCTCCATCATCGGCGACATGGAACTCGACCAGACGCTCACGTCGCGCGAGTCTATCAACGCGCGGATGCAGCAGGTTCTGGACGACGCGACGGACGCGTGGGGCATCAAGGTGACCCGCGTGGAGATCAAGAACATCCAGCCTCCGAAGGAAATCGAGGAGGTCATGACCAAGCAGATGAGAGCCGAGCGCGAGAGACGGCAGACGGTCCTGGAGGCGCAGGCGCACCAGGAAGCGGTCGTTTCCAGGGCGGAAGGCGACAAGCGCGCCAAGATTCTGGCCGCGGAGGCGGAGCGCGATGCGCAGATTGCACTGGCAGAAGGCCGCGCGAAGTCGATCCAGCTTGTGTACGAGGCGGAGTCAAAAGGTATCCGGATGCTCAATGATGCGGAGATTTCCGACGGCGTCCTGAAGTACAAGGGCCTGCAGGCTCTGAAGGACGTGGCAGACGGCCGTGCGACCAAGATTTTCATGCCGTCCGACATCACGAAGGCGGTGGAGACGCTCGGCGTGGCCGGCGAGGCGCTGGGGATCGGCGACGCGACCAAAGTGGACGACAGTCCCCGCAGGAAGCCGCAGCCGAAACCGGACCCGTGCATCACGCCGGAAACCAGCGCGGGCGGAAAGGCCGCCGCGATGACAAGCGAGGCGATCAACATGGATGTCTCCGATCCGAGAGCACTTGACCGGGACTACAGGCCGAAGAACGACAAGGATGCCGGCGAAGAATAATCCGGAAGAACGGAATTTAAATTGTACCGGGCCGGAGAGGGCGGATGCCTTCCCCGGCTCTTTTGCTTATTGCGGGAGGAATTCAGGAGATGGCGAAGGAAGGACAGGAAGGAACCAGAATAAACACAAATGCAGAACACGTGCACGAAGGGCATGAACACGGGCACGCGGAACACATGCATGAGGGGCATGAACATGAACACGAGCACACGCATACACATGACCCCGAGGTGATCCGGAAGATCTCTCTGCGCCTTGCCAAGGCCGAAGGACATCTTCACTCGGTCCGCGGAATGCTGGATTCCGGAAGAGACTGCTCGGAAGTTCTCCTGCAGCTCGCGGCAGTGCGGGCGGCGATCGACAATGCAGGCAAGGAACTGCTCAAGGAGCACATCTCCCACTGCATCGTGGATGCCATCCGGGAAAATGACCGACATGAACTCGACGAACTCAACAAAGCCATCGACCAGTTCATGAAATAAGTGCAGGTGCGGTTCGGTTTGCAGGGGACCAGGAGAAGCAGGTAAAAAAATTAGTTTCTGGCTGAATTGCTGGATTTTCAGCCGTGGCTCAGGGACTTTCTGAGACATTGCAGTCCCGATTCAGTGTCATTCAGCACAGCCCACCAGAAAATTGCCGAAAGCAAGTTGAATTGATTAATTAGTGGGAACTAATCACCCCGGGAGTTCATCAAAATAGCCAGAAATGAGCTGATTTGATGAATCTGGCGCGGCGGGCCAGCTGCCATTCAGCAAAATAGCGGGTAATTGAACATTCTGATGAATTAGCAAGAACTAACCGCCCCGAGCATTCAGCAAATTTATCATAAACAAACTGAATTGATGAATTAGCGCAAGCTAACCGCGTCAACAGCCTCTACCGCCTAACAGCATCAACCACACCAATCGTGCCATCCACACCCCAGTCATCCCCTCATCTCACAGAGAACGGGTCGATGCGGATGGTGAGTTCGGTGCCCGGCAGGCGGCCGGCGATCACATCGGTCAGCTGTTTTTTAAGCTGGGCCGGCGGTGTTGTGTTGGTGGGCGACGGCACGACATCAAAGGCAAGTGTCTGTTTTCCGTTCTTTTCCTGCATTTCGAAATCATGCATCGTCATCCCGGGATCGACGATGACGAGAAGATTGCGGATGAGCCGCTCTGTCTCGTCGCTCTTCGCGTCTCCGACGCGCACCGGATCCGCGTGGATCGTCGTCTCCACGCCGGTCACTTCCTCGACCCGCCGCTCTGCCTCATTTACAATCAGGTGCGACTCCCGGAAAGACATGCTGTCAGGAAGTTCCGCATCCATCGTGGCAAATTCTCTCCCCGGACCGTAGTCGTGAATCACCAGATCGTGGATGCCCAAAATCCGCGTATCCTGCATCGCAGAGGACAGAATCGCGTGAACCAGCTCGTCAGACGGGCGGCTGCCCAGAAGCGGCCGCGAGGTCTCCATGAGCTCTTTCCAGCCGGACCAGAGGATGAAAGCGGATACGATCAGACTGGCCCATGCATCAATGTTGATGCCGGCTGCCGCGTTCAGCACGGTGGACAGAAGGACCACGCCGGTGACCACACAGTCGGAAAGAGAGTCCACGGCCGCGGCCGAAACAG
>OMUP01000165.1 GCA_900314255.1 uncultured Lachnospiraceae bacterium
GATTTCCACGCTTCGCTTAACTGCTGAATAGCCGGAATTGCTGTCTGTGAAACACTCGTAATCACCGGAGCGGCCGCTTCAACCAGATCTGAGCCAATCAGCTTCAGATTGTTCATGGCAACCGTCATCTGATCGAGCGGATCCTGTGTTTCCGTGAATGTTGAGCTGATATTGCCGGACGCATCGGATAGAGATGTGGTAGACGTTGTAAAGTCGTCTATCGTCAGCTTGCCAGTGCTGAATGCATCAAACAACTTTGCGCCGGACTTTCCGAAAATATCCGTTGCACTGGTTGAAGAACTAAGGGCTTCTGTCAGTTCTTCTCCCATACTTTTACCGTCTTTGGCAGCCTGAAGCTGTACACGGCTCATGCCGGACATAACGGTGCTGACATCAACGCCGGACATTTCCAGCTTTCCGAGGAGATTCGCCGAATCAGAGGCATTAAGGCCGAGCCCCTGCAGCGTGGATCCGTAAGAGGTCATCTCCTGCGCCAACGTGTCTACATTAACGCCGGTATTCTGTCCAACCTGATTCAGCGTGTCCAGCATATTGCCGGCATCCTCCGCAGACAGCCCGTAAGCTGTCAGCGCGCTCTGTACATGATCGACAGAGGAGGACACATCCGTATTATTCAAATTTGCGAACTGAACAAACTGTGTAGAAAGCTCTTCGCATGCGTCGCCGGTCAGGCCGAATCTGGTATTTACTTCTCCGACTGCATCTGCCGCACTCTGAAAACTTACCGGAAGCGTAGCGGCGATGTTTTTCGCATTCTGCTGAAGACCTTCCAGCTTTTCTCCACTCGCTCCCGTTTTGATCGTGACCGTATCCATTGCCTCATCGACGCCTTTCCAGGCGGCGACGGATGCTGTAGCGGCTGCCGAAATTCCTACAGTCGCACCGGTAAAAGCGGACCCTACAGAGCTTATCGCTGATCCCGTCTTACCAAGAGCGCCACTGACAGATGACATCGCAGAAGAGAAGGAGCCACTGAAAGATTTTCCGGCGCTGTCTCCAGCTTCTTTTCCGGCTTTATCTCCCTGATCAGAAAGTTCAGATGTTAGATTGTTCTTTATTCCCTTTGTTGTAGGGATAATCTGGACGTATGCCTGTGCAATATCAGCCATTTCGTGCTTTCTCCAATGCTTCTTCAAAGTCCTCGGCACTTCTGTATCCGCGGACTTTTTCCGAGTCTTTTTGTATCAACTGATCATGCAGAGACTTTGGGCGGTGCCGGCCGTGCGCAGCATCTTCTGTCTGCGCCCAGCAGAGCCAGTTGCAACAGTCATAAATCATGGACAGCATCAGCTGATACGTAGATGCTCCTCTGTTTCCGAGTTTCATGCGGCACCGGCTGTCATCACGCAGGCCTAAAAATAAAGTCGCCGCCAGTGTTGGTGGCAGCGACCTCAAATCAAGAACGTGATAATATTCGGCAAAATCACAGATCAATGCATCCTCGTCAGTTCGGAGCATGACTGCGAGGCTCAGGATTTTTTTCCGGCATTTCCGCAGGCGATCAGTACGTCAGTCAGTTCTTTAATCATCAGGGTTGTGCTGATGAATCCGTTTTTATCTCTGACATGTTTCTTGAGTGCCTGTAATCCTTCCTGCCCAAAGACCTTCTGCATGACCTCCACATTTCCACGTGACTGAATGGCCATATTGGCATCCGCCGAATCCGCCAGAGCTTCAATGACGTCCCAGTCATCCAGGATGCGGGGATCTACCATGCAGTGGAAACCGGACTTCGTCGTAACTTCAATCATGCTGCAGCCCTCTTGATATACTCATAGTGTGTATTGCCGCTAGCATCCGGCGTACAGGTCACGGTTGTTTCATAACCAACGGCATCGCTGTCAGAATATGTGATTGTTCCAAGATCGGTGACCGTGCAGGAAGGAATAACAATACGCTTGAGCGCTCCGTCGCGCATGATCATGTCAATCACCAGTGCCCTTGCCTCTGCTTCTGCTGCGTTTGCCTTCACCGTGATGCCCGTTGCAAGATCACCGCTCACATTGCTGGAACCATAGACAAACTTCAGTACGTCCTCATCCAGGCTGTGAATCAGAGTAAACCCGAAGGTATCATCTTTGCTGTTCTGGATGGTAAGAACGGCGTCGCCGCCCCATGCGCGGACTGTATCTGTATCCGGCGCATTGTCATTTGTAAGGCCATCCTCCGAGACGTATCCAAGCGACTTGAAAGCTTTGTCAAGAGCTGTCGTCGGATCTGTCGGAAGCGCTGTGCCAAGCGGTGCTGCATAAATTGCTCCGCCAACCTTCGGCTTACCTGTACTTACCTGCGTAGAATCATTTGCTGACATTTTTAATCCTCCTCAATATATCTGACGGTAAAAACCGCCTGATACCGATATCGTTTTGTTGTTGTGTCTGTAAAATCGTAATCCGCCCCTGCCGCATAGATAACAGGACCGGTGTTAATATCCCGCATCGCCCGGCATACTTCATCCGAAAGCCTGGCCGCATCTGCTTTGCGCTTTGCCCATGACTGGATCGCGAAAGTAGCTGACAAATGACCATTGCCAAGATACTGAGCCCCTGTTTTCTCGATGGTGATAAAGGTATCTGGCATCGGTGAAGGCGTTTCCATAGAAACAGGGATCTCCGGGAACTTTCCCTTGATATAGTTGTAAATTGTTGTTTCTATCATGTTCCCAACGCTTTCAGCAGAGTATTGTTTTTCAAGTTATCCTGTCTTGCCTCTTTTGTTTCGGCGTTCACGGCATACGCGATTCTTTCCGGATACTGTCTCGTGGTGACCTCATATCCATCACCCGCCCGTGAAGCAATAGCATCCGCCTGCTCTTTACACGCGGCCGCGATCTCATCGCTCTTCAGCAGTTCTTTAATACCGTCCGAATTTAACTTGAGCTCGACAATGCTCTTACTCATACCGCTCAACCTTTACCTCTTTATTCCAGCGAAGCGGGGTATTCGCATCCGTATACTGAATCGGTATTCCGAATGTTCTCCACCGTCTGCCGTAGAACTCCACGGTTGTATCTTCCCAGCTGTGCTCATCGCCCTTCGGGATGGATAGCGTATAAGCCGCCATCTTCCCATACAGCGACATATTATTCACGTTTTGCTCGGACGTTGTCGGCTGGATCAGCACGTCATTTACTTCAATAGGGGATTCTGAGTATATGGATTCTCCGTACTCATCCGTCCCTGTCTGCGTTTTCTCATACAGCTTTACAGTTTCTCCGACAATCATATAAGCTCCACATTCGTGACAAGCTGCCCGGAAAGTCCCAGCATCTCCCATTCGGATTTTCGAATAAAAATCCCGCCGCCTGGCATAAGCGGTGTAAAGCTCTGTGAATAGGGCCCGGCTGTCTGTGTAATCTGAGAGGCTGCTTCCGCTGTGGTTGAGGCATTCAGAGCACGGAGAACCGCCCGGACGGATACCTCTTTGGCAATGCTCTTCAGATCTTCATCATCCTCCAAAAGAGCGTCAAAATCTTTCCCGTATTTCTTGGCTCTCCTCCGGATAATGGCTGCCGTGGACTCAAGAAGCAGGCTTGTCTTCTCCATTTCATCCGATGTCAATTCTCTTCCGAGTTTGATCACGTCATCCACAGTTGCATAAGTCGTCATCTTGCACTCTTTCTGCCCGGCTTCCGGATGCGTTTAGCCGAATCAGCTTCCTCGTGAGCATCTTCCGGCGGCTTCGCATTTTCAGCAGGCTCCCAGTTGCCTCCGATAATTTCAGAGGCAGCCGCGATTTCCTGCCCGGTTATCTTGTTACGGTAGATCAAGTCGTAGCTCCGGCAATACGCGCGAACGCCGCAGGATCGAGGATTCCCCAGCCGATGTAGGTCTCTGCGCGAAGGTAAACCTGATTGTAGTTCTTCAGGTCTTTCCCTGTGCCATCCGGATCGCCGTACTGGATCATTTCAACCGGGATATCCTTTGCATAGCCCCACTTGAATGCGTTCTGGAAGTCGCCGAGAATCACATAGTCCTTTGCCGTTCCAAAAGCTACTGTAGAGTTAACATCGCAAGGAACACCGTTCAGAGCGGACGGATTTCCGCCGAGGGAGAACTCCGGAAACTGGCGGACGCCATTTTCCTTTACATTCCCGAGCGCCGCTCCAAAAGCCTTGGAAAATGCATAACCAGTGTTGTCATACTCGCCCAGCGCTGCGATTGCATCATTGAGATTGCTCTCCTCCGTGCCGGCAGCATAGGTGATCTTTGTCACCCCGGTATTTGTATCAAAGCTGTTCGTGCCGATCAGCGTAGAAGTCTTGGAATCTCTCGGATTGATGCCGTGCATACACATGATATCAAGGCCCCTCGCAACCTTCTTGGCATAGCCGTCAGCAAACTGAGAAAGAATATCAAGCTGCTCTTCCTCCGATGCATACAGAAACTCATCGGAAATTCTCGCGCCGTATTCCACCTTCAGCGGCTGGATAACTACCGGCGCTACTGTCACGCCGCCGGCCGGCTTCTGGCCGCCCTCTGCGACAATGTTAACTTCGGAATCCATGGAAAATGTCATTACCTGAGAGCCATTGAAGGCAATCGGTGTCTGCGCGCAGAGTTTTGCAATCGAGCTCTTGCCCTTTACCTTGGTATACATGTCCGTTACAAGTTCAGCCGGGAACAGTGTTCCCTTTTCCAGTACTGTTGCCATTATTCATTTCCTCCATTCATTTTGTGCAGCATCTGCTTCAGAGCTGCCTTTTTACTGTCGGTTTCGGATACATCCGGTTCCGGTGAAGCCATCGGCTGCTTAGCCTGCGGCTTCCAGATTCCCTTCAGGCTCTCCGCGTCCTTTCTGATATCGTCTTCTGTTTCGCCTCTGAGCCTTGAAGCCATCTCATAAGGGAGCCCAGATCCAAGTGCCACTCTCGTTTTTACCGAGTCGATCTCGTATGTGTGCACCTTCTTCTCCAGATCAGCCATTTTCTGGTCATACCCTTTGTACTTTTCTGCCGCATCAGCATTTGCTTTCTGTGCAGCTGCAAGCTGATTGGTAAGATCCGCATTCGAGGCTTTCAGATCATCATAATCCGCATACTTTTTTGAAACGGTTTCCTTCTCACGCTTCAGGCGGTCTCCGATAATTCTGTCAAGCTCCTCCTGTGTTGTAATCGGTGTAAAATCACTCATTTTTATTCCTTTCACCCTATTTGCCGGTAGGTCCCCGTAAAAAAAGCACCTTTTCAGGTGCTTAATAACTGACTAGTCGTCTTGCCTTATCTTTTGACTCAGCCGCTGCCCAATGCGCAAGAGCTATGCTGTCGAGCAGTGCCACTTCATATTCCGGATTGATGGCTTTATAGCCGAATCCGCCGCCGGATCCAATGGCACGGTGTTCACAGTTCGTGACTACATCCGTCAGTGACGGCTGATCTCTGTGCAGCAGTGTCTGATCAAACACGGCTTGCTCAAATTCAGCAAAAGACTTGATGACATCTGCTACCTTCGGAAGGATTGGACGTTTCATGTGGTTTTCCTTCATCAGGTCAACCAGGATCTTCTGTCCATTCTGCCCGTCAATGACTACCTTTGACCACTCGGCTTTCCGAAGGAAATCCATGATCCATCGGTTTGTCGCCCGGATTGGTCTGCAGTCAATCGCCTCGACAAAGATCTTTCCTGTCGTGGTTTTAACGGCAATGCTCATCGCCACGTTCTGGTTGTTTGCCCCATATTTGATGCCTACGAACAGTTTGCCGCGCAGTTTAGGAATCGCATCAACCTGGCATGCTTCCCACTCCGCTCTTGATATAGCCGATTTCTGATTGTAGGAAAGCCACAAGCCGAGACGCTGGACGTTGAAGTCTACATCATCGCCGCCTATTTCACTTTGGATTGTCCGTTCTTTCAGGCGCAGGCCGAGGGAAGGATTGGTTTCATACCAAGCATCCTTATCCTTCGGATCCGTCATCTCATCGATGCTCCATTCGGACCATCCTGTGTCTTCCGCTTCTCCGGAAAGTGCGCTGGCGCGAAGCTTCGGGAAAATCGTCCCGACACTGTTTACTGTAGGCGGCGTTCCGCAGAGAATTGTCTGCGGATTTGCTGATGCGGCAATTGTGTACTGAAGCGCGGCTTTCTGATCGTCCTGGTATTCCTGTGCTTCATCGATAACCAGAAGGTCAAACGATTCACCAAGTCCGCCCTTGCTCGTTCGTGTCCGGAACTCAATCCGTCCGCCGCCTTCAACGTAAGCATCGAGATAGATGTGCTCTTTACCGCTCGCGCGGTAGATCCCTTTGTCTTTACTCCCCGGATCCACAAGCTTCGCGTCCGTCAGGATTGTCAGGAGACGCTCCCAGGCGGCATGCTCCGTGGAAGTACGATGCGCCGTGTGCAGGATTCTCTCTCCATGAACAAGTCCCCACATCTCCCTGATGGCAACGACTTCATTTTTTCCGTTCTGACGTGGAACAGCAAAACCGTATTTCATGTGCGTCCATTCGCCGTTTTTATTTCT
>OMUP01000172.1 GCA_900314255.1 uncultured Lachnospiraceae bacterium
GTCCTGCCTTATCATTCACCCATGTAAAAATCGGATGCAGCTGCCACAGGTACTGTGTTTTCGGCCAGGCAGTGTCAGCCATGTTGTTCTGCATACTGCGACGCATCTCATCCATGACAAACTTTGTATCGTCAGACAGGCGCAGCGTCTCCCCCTGTGGAAGAGCCTCTTCCGGCACAAGCGCTCTTAAACGCCTTCTCATATCTTCCGTAATCTTGATATCCAAACCGGATACCGTGCCAAGTCTCTCTACCGGATGACTTTCTGACTGGTTCAGATAAGATAAAGCCTGTGATAGGTAATCAATATCCGTGAACAATGTTTCATCGGATACAGTTTTTGACTTTTCGGTTCTCTCCTCTTCAGCTTCTTCTGCCCCACGCATCAGTTCTTCGAAAGGATCAAATTCTTCTTCGCCATTATCCAAAATTTCCTCGAAAGCGCCCGCGTCGGAGCCGTTTTCGATAGCTTCGATAACGACAAGTTCCTCATCCTCGATGGTAAACTTGCCAAGAAGGAGTGCAGGGTCTCCGATGTTCTTCAACGCCTGCTCCTCTTTCGTAATCAGAATCTCAATAATACGCATGTCACCCTTAATGCGTTTATTGTCACTTTCAATCATCATGTATCGAATGTCAGGACGCTTCTGTTGTCCGTAGCGATCGATACGGCCATTTCTCTGCTGGAACACCATAAGCGACCACGGGATATCAAAATGAATCATCCTGTGGCTCAGGTAATGGAGGTTCAGGCCTTCCGAGGCCACGTCAGATGCAACAAGTACGCGGATTGGGGATTCTGTCCGGCCAAAGTTTTCGACGATCTCCTGCTGCTGTGCATCACTCATTCCGCCGGAAATCTCCTGAATCGCATTGGCAGGAATGGTTAAATCCTCACGAAGATGCTCCGCAAGATATTTCATGGTTTCAATGCGCTCAGTAAAGATCACAAGTCGATCGTCTGTCGCATTGCTGTCCCATCCATATTCTGGACTTCTCAGCAGTTCAAGGAGCTTCTGATATCGGGAAAAGTCCTGCGGCTTGATTCTCTGAAGAGCGTCACGCAGGGATTCCAGTTTGCCGATATCCTTGATATCTCCAAAACCATACTTTTTGTTCAGTTTTGCAAGTCTGGCATCGATGCTCTTAATGCAGGCAGCCGGGCTGGAGAACAGGGATTTCTCCAGACTTGTCTTAAACAGATGGCTGCTGCCACGCTCACGACCGACATCCATCTGCAGTTCCATATCTGAGAAAATCTCATAGGCGTACTCTTCCCTTGCAGAAGCATGGCAGCGCTCCAGGTGAACAGTTCTTTCCAGGAACGCACCGCTTACCTGATCTTTTACATCCTTCTTGAATCGACGGATACAAAGTCCCTTAATATCCTCAGGTGTATACTCCTCAGGATTAGCGATTGCTGTCGGATCAAGCATGTTCATCAGAGATGCAAAGCTCTTCGCCCGGCCGTCGTGCGGCGTAGCAGAAAGCATAATCATCGTATCGGACCGATCAGCCAAAAGCTTCGCAAGACGAGAACGCTGTGCCTGGTGATCTCCACGGTCCGCCACATTCTGCGCCTCATCGATTACTATAATGTCCCAGTATGCGTTCTCCAGATGCGTCCGGTATTCTACATCTCTTTTCAAAGTATCTATTGAGACGATGGTCTTATCGTAATAAAAGAACGGATTGTAATTGGACGGAAGGCTTGCACGAATCTTCTGGATACGATTAGAATCCAGGCGGACAAGCGGAATCGTAAAACGGTTCCACATTTCCTTCTGGAACTGTGTCATCATGCTCTTTACCGTGACAACCAGAATTCTCTTTCCCTTTCCCCTGGCAATCAGCTCCGACATCAAAATGCCGGCCTCCAGTGTTTTACCGAGGCCTACTGTATCCGCGATCAGGATTCTCTGACGCGGCCGCTGCAGCGACAGTTTTGCGGGATCCAGCTGATACGGCATCGGATCCATTGCCGCCTTATAGCCGATATGGATATTGGTATCCGTAGGAATCTTCTGCCGCCACTGACTTTCAAGATACAAGAGTGATCTTCTGAACCGCGCAGAATGATCCGGCACCAACTTAACCTCTGCAGGATTTACAATCTGAATCTCTTCCAGATCCGTCAGAAAGATCGCTTCTTTATCCTTTACAAGCGGAGAAATTCCCACGCAATACAAAGCCTTATTGCCAAGGCTGTTTGTCTCAATCTTCTTAACCATCCATTCTTCGTCTCGAATGATGGTTCTCATACCCGGAGCATACTCAATCATAATGTCCTATCCCTGCCTTTATGAATATTTCCAGTATCCCAACGCTACTATACACGTTCATCTGTCCCGTTTTCAGGACTTGGTTCGGGGTCAGGAAGAATTTCCGCAATATCGCTCAGCTGACAATCCATCTTGAGGCATATCGTTTCCAGTATTCCAACCTGCACATTTTCCCCATGTGTCAGTTTCCGGAACGTCGAGTAACTGATTCCGGTCATTTCGCAAAAGTCCATCTTTTTAATATCTTTGTCGATAAGCATCTTGAATAATCTTTTGTAGGAAACAGCCATAATCTATACCTCATCTTCTGAGTCTCAGTGAGTGCAGCATAATCCAAGATGCATTATAACATAAGGCAGCTCTGTTTTCCACTATTTTTAGTGCGTTCGCATCACTTTTTGGATGCGGCCATGTGAATTTATGCTTCGAGAAGAATGATTTATCGAAATGTGTAGGCTCATATGGTGTTTCACAAACTGGCAAGCTGGGCATCTGTATATACAGATGCTCCGTTCCGCCAAACCAGGCCTCCGGCCAGATTTGCGAAACCGGCTTGTTGGGGACATCCCCAATCCCCGTATGATTGCCAACTTCGTTGTCAGGCTGAGCGTCGTTTCACTCCGCTGGTCACAATCACATATAACAAAAAAGGCAGGGCAAGGCAGATCCGGAATCCATCCATTTCTGCCCTGCCCTTCTC
>OMUP01000077.1 GCA_900314255.1 uncultured Lachnospiraceae bacterium
GACCGAACTGTCTCACGACGTTCTGAACCCAGCTCGCGTACCGCTTTAATGGGCGAACAGCCCAACCCTTGGGACCGACTTCAGCCCCAGGATGCGATGAGCCGACATCGAGGTGCCAAACCTCCCCGTCGATGTGGACTCTTGGGGGAGATAAGCCTGTTATCCCCAGGGTAGCTTTTATCCGTTGAGCGATGGCCCTTCCATGCGGAACCACCGGATCACTAAGCCCGACTTTCGTCCCTGCTCGACTTGTAGGTCTCGCAGTCAAGCTCCCTTATGCCTTTACACTCTGCGAATGATTTCCAACCATTCTGAGGGAACCTTTGGGCGCCTCCGTTACCTTTTAGGAGGCGACCGCCCCAGTCAAACTGCCCACCTGACACTGTCTCCCGCCGTGATTGCCGGCGTGGGTTAGAGTGTTCATACAACGAGGGTAGTATCCCACCAATGCCTCTGTCGAAACTAGCGTTCCGACTTCTACGGCTCCTACCTATCCTGTACAAGTTGTACAAACACCCAATATCAAGCTACAGTAAAGCTCCATGGGGTCTTTCCGTCCTGTCGCGGGTAACCCGCATCTTCACGGGTATTATAATTTCACCGAGTCTCTCGTTGAGACAGTGCCCAGATCGTTACGCCTTTCGTGCGGGTCGGAACTTACCCGACAAGGAATTTCGCTACCTTAGGACCGTTATAGTTACGGCCGCCGTTTACTGGGGCTTCAATTCAGGGCTTCGCCGAAGCTAACTCTTCCTTTTAACCTTCCAGCACCGGGCAGGCGTCAGCCCCTATACTTCATCTTACGATTTTGCAGAAACCTGTGTTTTTGATAAACAGTCGCCTGGGCCTTTTCACTGCGGCTGATCTTGCGATCAGCACCCCTTCTCCCGAAGTTACGGGGTCATTTTGCCGAGTTCCTTAACGAGAGTTCTCTCGCTCACCTTGGTCTTCTCGACCCGACTACCTGTGTCGGTTTGCGGTACGGGCGGTCTGATTCTAACTAGAAGCTTTTCTTGGCAGTGTGACGTCGCTCACTTAGAACGATAAATCGTTCATCCCCGTCACAGCTTGTCCTTGAGCCGGCAAGCATTTGACTCGCCGACAGACTTGCTGCTTGGACGCACATCCGATAGTGCGCATCGTTAGCCTCCTGCGTCCCTCCGTTGCTCAAACAAATCAGACCGGTACGGGAATATCAACCCGTTGTCCATCGCCTACGCCTCTCGGCCTCAGCTTAGGTCCCGACTAACCCTGGGAGGACGAGCCTTCCCCAGGAAACCTTAGTCATTCGGTGGACAGGATTCTCACCTGTCTTTCGCTACTCATACCGGCATTCTCACTTCTAAGCGCTCCACCGGTCCTTACGGTCCGGCTTCACCGCCCTTAGAACGCTCTCCTACCATGCAGCAAAGCTGCATCCACGATTTCGGTAATGTGTTTAGCCCCGTTACATTTTCGGCGCAGGATCACTCGACTAGTGAGCTATTACGCACTCTTTAAATGGTGGCTGCTTCTGAGCCAACATCCTAGTTGTCTGTGCAATTCCACATCCTTTTCCACTTAACACATATTTAGGGACCTTAATCGGTGGTCTGGGCTGTTTCCCTTTCGACTACGGATCTTATCACTCGCAGTCTGACTCCCGGATATAGATATGTGGCATTCGGAGTTTATCTGAATTCAGTAACCCAAGACGGGCCCCTAGTCCAAACAGTGCTCTACCTCCACTATCCTAAGCTCCGAGGCTAGCCCTAAAGCTATTTCGGAGAGAACCAGCTATCTCCAAGTTCGATTGGAATTTCACCGCTACCCACACCTCATCCCAGCATTTTTCAACATACACGGGTTCGGTCCTCCAGTGCGTTTTACCGCACCTTCAACCTGGACATGGGTAGGTCACCTGGTTTCGGGTTTACACCAACGTACTCGTTCGCCCTGTTCAGACTCGCTTTCGCTGCGGCTCCGGCCTTTCCGCCTTAACCTCGCACGTTAGCATAACTCGCCGGTTCATTCTACAAAAGGCACGCCATCACCCGTTAACGGGCTCTGACTACTTGTAGGCACATGGTTTCAGGTACTCTTTCACTCCCCTCCCGGGGTGCTTTTCACCTTTCCCTCACGGTACTGGTTCACTATCGGTCACTAGGGAGTATTTAGCCTTGGGAGATGGTCCTCCCGGATTCCGACGGAGTTTCACGTGTTCCGCCGTACTCAGGATCCTGGACTGAGGAAACAACGTTTCGTTTACAGGGCTGTTACCTTCTCTGGCTGATCTTCCCATATCATTCGACTACGTTATTTCTTGGTAACTCAGATGTCCAGTCCTACAACCCCAGAGAGCAAGCTCTCTGGTTTGGGCTGTTCCCCGTTCGCTCGCCGCTACTTAGGGAATCGAATTTTCTTTCTCTTCCTGCGGGTACTTAGATGTTTCAGTTCCCCGCGTCTACCTTCAGCTCAACTATGAATTCATTGAGCGATAACAGGCAAAGCCTGCTGGGTTTCCCCATTCGGAAATCTCCGGATCACAGTCTACTTACGACTCCCCGAAGCATATCGCAGTTAGTCACGTCCTTCATCGGCTCCTAGTGCCAAGG
>OMUP01000175.1 GCA_900314255.1 uncultured Lachnospiraceae bacterium
TTTTTACAGAAACGCCTAATAGTTCGGCAAAATCTTTCGGCTTGTAATTTGTGATATTTGATGTATTCATAATCTTATGCTCCGTTGAGTATATTTAAACACATCTAATCACCAACGTCTACTTTTTAATTACTTAATTTATCCTCCTGCCGCATGAGTCTCATCCGAGGAAGGACATGACCATCCGCGCGGATTCCACCAGTGTGTTGCCGCTGTCCATGCTGCACTTCTGGATGTACCGGAACGCTTCCGGCTCGGTCATGTGATTGTGCTCCATCAGGAGCGCCTTTGCCTCGTCGATGATTTTCTGTTCCTCAGGTGTTCTCTGCCTGGGGTTATTCCTTGCCTTTTTCCGAATCCGTATCTGCTGGGAGAGCATCATCTCCACCGTATCGAACAGTTCGCCCGCCGACAGCGGCATCTTCAGACTCATGATTCCCTGCGAGGCGCACTCTTCGATGTGCACGCCGCTTGTGATCACGAGAAGCCCGAAGCTTTTCGGCTTGTAGTCGTTGAGTTCCGAGAAAAGCATCCCGTCTCCCATTTTGTAGCCGCAGATGATGAGACCGTCGGAAAGTGCATCCGCCCGCGTCACCGCCCGGGCACCGCTCGTACAGGCTTCCGCCTGATAGCCATTTCTCACCAGCAGATTCTTAAGTGCTTTCGCTTCTTCCAGCTTCGGAAAGGCCACAATCAGTACAGCCATCCTTTCCGCCTTTCCGGAAGCTCAGTATTTGCCGAGGTAGCGGTTAATCTCCCAGTCGGAAACGTACTGCGCGTACTCCTCCCACTCCTGTTTCTTGGCCCGGATATAGCGGTCGGTGATGTAATCGCCCAGCGTCTCGCGGACCACGGTGTCCTTCTCCATCTCCTCCAGCGCCTCTTTCAGCGAGCGCGGAAGGGACTGAATGCCGGCTGCCGCTCTTTCCTCGTCGGTCATGTTGTTCGGATTGCCAGTGATGGCCGCCGGCGGCATCATCTTCTTCTCAATGCCGTCGAGTCCCGCCGCCAGGCACACCGCCAGCGCCAGGTACGGGTTGGCGGCAGAATCAGCGCTGCGCAGCTCGACGCGGGTGTTGCCCACGCTGCCCGCCGGAATGCGGACCAGCGGACTGCGGTTCTGTCTGGCCCACGCGATGTAGATCGGCGCCTCAAAGCCCGGCTGGAAGCGCTTGTAGGAGTTGACCAGCGGATTGGTCACGGCCGCCATGCCTCTGGCGTGTGCCATGATGCCCGCCATGAAATGTCTGGCCGTCTCCGAGAGCCCGTCCGGATCTGCCGCATCGCCGAAGATGTTGTGATCGCCCTTCATCAGCGACATGTTGATGTGCATGCCGCTGCCCGCGCAGTCATTGCGCGGCTTCGGCATGAACGTCGCCCACAGGCCGTGCCTTCTGGCCAGCGTCTTCACCGCCAGCTTGAGCGTCATGATCTTGTCGGCCATCGAAAGCGCCTCGCCGTAGCGGAAATCCACCTCGTGCTGTCCCGGTGCGGTCTCGTGGTGCGAGCCTTCCACCTGATAGCCCATGTTCTCCAGGTTCATGACGATATCCCGGCGCACATTCTCACCAAGATCCGTCGGTCCGAGGTCAAAGTACCCGCCGTCATCGCCCGGCTCCGTCGTCGGCAGCCCGTTCTCATCGGTGTGGAACAGGAAAAACTCGCACTCCGGCCCCACGTCAAACGTGTACCCGAGCGCATTTGCGCGCTCCATCTGCGTCCGGAGAACCTGCCGCGGATCGCCCGGGAACCGCGTCCCGTCCGGCTTGTACACGTTGCAGATAAGCCGCGCCACCTTGCCGGCCTGCGGCCTCCACGGGAAGATGACAAATGTATCCAGATCCGGCTTCAGATACATGTCCGACTCTTCTTCTCTGGCATACCCGTCGATGGACGAGCCGTCGAACATGCAGCCGTGTTTCAGGACATGCGCAATCTGGCTGGCCGTCACGGCCACATTCTTGAGCACGCCGAACATATCCGTAAACTGAAGACGGATGAATTCGACGTCTTCTTCCTCGATCATTCTGAGAATATCTTCTTCCGAATACATTGCTGATTCTCCTTTCCAGGATCCGATCTTTTTCTGTTTAAAAAGGGCACCGGAAAACTGACTGTTCCCGGCACCCCTTTGTACCTTGTACTGTTCTTTACCCGAATCCCCGTCACAGCAGGTTTTCGGCGGCCTCAATTCTTGCTCTCATGCTGTCTTCGCCCATGATATGAATGATCGACCACAGATCCGGCGTATTGGCCCGGCCGGTCACGGCGATGCGCACCATTTCCGCGACATCGGACACGCTGCCCTTGTAGGCATCCGGATTCTTGCGATACGCCTTCACATCCGGGCAGTAGCCGAAACGCTCCGAAAGCGCCTTAAGCTTCTCAAACCACGCAGAATTGTCGTCGTCGTGGCTGTACCCCTCCAGATAAGCGGAAAGAATCTGCTTCACCGTCTCAGCGTCCGCGCGGAACGGATCCTTTTCAGCGTCCTCACCTTCTGCCTCCGGGAAGAAATAGCCGATGAGGCTGAAGATCTGACTCGCATTGATGAGATCCTTGCGGCGGCGCTTCATGCCGACGCCCATGTACAGCCGCAGAATCGCCTTGAGCTTCTCAGGATCGGCAAACCATATCTTCGCCTTTTCCGGCTCAAACTCATCCGCCCAGCCCTTCAGGAAATCATACACCGCGTCCTCGGAGAGCTTCGACAGCTCATTGCGGCAGATGTTGTGCAGCTTGTCCTTGTCAAAAAGCGCGCCGGACTTGCTCATGTTCTTCACGTCAAACGGGAACTCGTTGATGTCCTTGTCCGGATTCTGATTGTGCCACTCCTCAAAGTTTGAGTTGAGCAGCGTCAGAAGATATACCTTCATGCAGTACGGATGGTATCCGTCCCTGCGGTAGTAGTCGAGTGACAGCTCCGGGTCCTTGCGCTTGGAGAGCTTGCGCTTGCCGCCCGTCACCTCGTCGAACTTCATCAGATGCGCCGTGTGCGCATACTTCGGCAGCTTGAACCCGAGCACCTTGAACAGCTCCACGTGCGTCGGCGCGGAATCCAGCCACTCGCCGCCGCGGATCACCAGCGTCGTGCGCATCAGATGATCGTCGATCGCATGCGCGAAATGGTATGTCGGAATGCCGTCGCTCTTGAGCAGAACGATGTCATGGAAATTCTCCGGCAGTGTCAGGTCACCCTTGATCTCGTCGTGGAAAACAAATTCCTTTCCCGGCGTCCCCTGACTTCTCAGACGCAGCACGTGCTCCTTCCCGGACTTCAGCGCTTCTTCGTACTCGGCAAGACTCCGGTCTCTCCAGAGTGCATATTTGCCGTAACAGCCAATCGGCTCTTCCTTCGCCTCCTGTTTCCTGCGGACGGCGTCGAGCTCCTCTTCCGTCGAGAAGCACGGATACGCCAGCCCCCGCTCAACAAGCGATTTGGCAAATGTGTGATAGATCTCTACTCTCTGTCTCTGGAAATACGGGCCGTAGGCATTGCGCGGATCATCGTCCGGCAGTCCCGCGCCCTCGTCAAACTCAATGTCAAAGTAGCGCATGGCATTGATGACCAGCTCGACCGCGCCCTCGACCTTGCGCTTCGCGTCCGTGTCCTCGATCCGCAGATAGAACACGCCGCCGTGGCGGTGCGCAATCCGCTCGTCCGCCAGCGCGCTGTACAGGTTGCCCAGATGAATGAATCCCGTCGGGCTCGGCGCCATTCTCGTCACTTCCGCCTTTTTCGGAAGCTTCCGGTACGGATACTTCTGCTCCCAGTACTCCGGTGTCTTGTCCACATTCGGAAACAGCAGCTCCGCCAGTTTTTTATTTTCCTCGTCAGTCAGCATAATTTTCCAAAAAATCCTTTCCTTAAAGCCGTCAATCCCGCCACCTTTCAGGCGTTCGGCACAGCAATCGTGTATTCTTTTCTGAACTCTTCCCCCGGCGCGAGTGTGTTGCCGAACGCTCTCTGGGCCAGGTCTCCCGCAAAGCCGACTTCGTCGGCTCTTCCATACCACGGCTCGATGCACACAAACGGCAGATGCGCCTTCGAGACGCCCCAGAGTCCCAGGACCGGTGCCTGCGTCTCAACCGCCGCCCTGGCACCTTCTTCCGTGACAAATGTGATGCTCTGCAGCTTTCCTTCCGGCTGGTCCGTCTCAATAATCAGCGCGTCATTTTCAAACAGCGCCTCGTCGATCGGCAGCCGCCCGTCAGACAGCTTCAGCGTGTAAACCTTCCCGGCCACCAGCCCGCCGTCAAGCAGCTGATAGCGCAGTTCCTGCAGCGGTCCGTTTTCCGTCTCCAGGAAAAAGCTTTCCCCGGTGCATCCCTTCCCGCCTTCCGGTACAAATGCCGGATGCGCGCCGATGCTGAAATACATCGGAGCCGTCCCCGCATTTGTCACGTTCCAGGAGACCGTGAGCGTATCGCCGTCCAGTGCGAAGCCGCACTGCAGTTTAAAATCAAACGGATAGACTTTCCTGGTTTCTTCATCTGCCGCGAGTTCGCCGATGACACTCGCCGCTTCCTGCTTTACCAGGCTGAATTCTCTGTCTCTGGCAAATCCGTGCTGATGCATCTCGTACTCCCGGCCGTCAAAACGGTAGCGGTCATCTGCGAGCTTTCCCACCAGCGGGAAAAGCACCGGCGCGTGACGCTTCCAAACGGCAGGGTCCGCCTGCCAGATCAGCTCCGAGCCGTCTTCATTTCTCTGCAGCGACACCAGTTCAAAGCCGTGACTGTCGATGACGGCTGTCAGCTTTTCATTTTGAATTGTATAGCGCATACTTCTCCTGTCATATCCTCCGCATGGCGCACTTTAAAAGTATTTTATGCTACTCATCCGCAAAACTCAAGACGCCAGGGAACCGCCCGTTCTTCACGACTCCTCCCGGCTCTGTCTCAGTGTGTAGAGCCACTTCAGGACAGCCATGCTGATGATAATCACATACCCGATGACAGACAAATGGTCCGGAAGTTCGTCAAACAGCAGGAAGCCCCACAGAGAGGCAAACAAGACCTGCGAATAGTCAAACACCGAGATCGTCTTGGCCGGCGCGAACTTGTACGCCGCCGTGATGGTGAACTGCCCGCCCGCGGCAAATGCACCGGCAAGGATCAGAAGGATCAGCTGTTTTGCGCTCATCGGCTGAAAATCTGCGATCATGAACGGCAGTGTTAAGAGGCAGGAAAAGACCGAGAAAAACGCCACGATCACCGGCCCGCGCTCGCCCTTCTTTCCCAGCTTCCTGACAAATGTGTACGCGATGCCGGCGCCGCATCCGCTGATCAGCCCGACCAGCGCCGGCAGCATGGCGGCTCCCATCGTCGGCTTCACGACAAAGGCAGCGCCGATAAATGCCACGATCAGGGTGAGCACTTCGATGGCATTGGGCACTTCTCCCAGAATCCAGATGGAAAAGAGCATCGCAAAGAACGGCGACATTTTATTCAGAATATTGGCATCCGCCAGCCCGATGTGATCGACGGCCCAGAAGTTGCAGCAAAGGCCGATCGTCCCGAAAACCGACCGGAGCAGCAGTCCCGGAAGAGAGCCCTTTTTCACATGAAATTTCTCGTCGGATCTGGCCAGTATGACAAGGGCCACGACCGTCGCAATCGCATTCCTGAAAAAAGCCTTTTCCATGGTAGGAAGATCACCGGACAGCCTCACCATGAGCGACATAAGAGAAAAGAAAAACGAATCGGCGATAACAAGCAGAATCCCGATCAGAAGCGGATTGCGCGTCTTCTTCAAAATGCCCCCCTCACCCGGCATCGCAGAAGCGGCGCCGTGTTTTTCATTATAGTTCAAATTACAGGATAAACACAGGCGCTTTTAAAGGAGCGCTTCTAATAAAAGCATCCCTGATCTGGAGACTCCTGAAAAATAAGTCAATTTGTCGCCTTGGCTGTTTTGTGTTAAAATTCCCGCATGCGGGCATGGCGGAATTGGCAGACGCGCCAGATTTAGGTTCTGGTCCGACGA
>OMUP01000177.1 GCA_900314255.1 uncultured Lachnospiraceae bacterium
GGGGGCATACCACATTAAGAATGATGTGGTATGCCAGGACTCCCACAAGATTGTGAAGTGCGGTGACAATATGATTATTGCGGCTGTGGCAGACGGCCTTGGGAGCGAACAATATACAGATGTTGCTTCAAGGCTTGCGGCGGATATTGCCACTGCCTATTGTGCCGAGAACATAAAAAAGGATGATGAAAGCAGAGATATCCTTGATACGATCCGGGCATCTTTCATGATATCGCAGAGATGTATAGAGAAAACGGCGGAGGATAACGGCCATGATATAGACCAGTATGATACTACCTTATCGCTGGCTGTGGTCATCGATGATGCGCTGTACTATGGACATTCCGGGGACAGTGGAATATTGGTCATGGCCGCAGATGGTGCATTCTACAAGGTTACAGAACAGCAGCATGATGACATGGGACGCGTTTATCCTCTGGCATTTGAAGAACATTGGATTTTTCAGAAGTATGAAAGGAAAGTTGTGAGTGTGCTGCTTGCTACGGATGGGATGCTGGAATCTTTCTTCCCTATTTATATCAGGAAAGAGAAAGTGAATATCCATGTTCCGCTCGCGAGGTTCTTTATGGATCGGGATTTGCTTCATATTGCTGAAGATGGAGAAGACGCAGTCAGTAGTAGAATGGAGAAATTCTTAAAGGAAATAAACCCCGTGCAGGTTAGCGATGACAAGACGATTGTTGCACTGATAAATGTTTCAGCTGAATGTGAGAAACAGCCTGACAACTATTACAAAGAGCCGGATTGGGAAAAACTGAAAAAGAAATTTAACGACGAATGGAGAAGGGCTGCTTATCCGGATTTGTACAAGGATGAAGATGAAGCTGAAAAGGAAAGCTCAAAATCGGATGCGAAAGAAGTAGTTAGGGACGAGGAGGCTGAAACACATGGCAGTGATGGATCAAACGATAATACCCCTCGCGAGGGAGAAGGTCATGCAGATGAAAACATATGCCGGGAACAGGCTGGAAAATCTGAAAGAAGACATTTCACAGAAGATGAAGTCCAATATATCAGACAAAAACTCTCCGGAAGAAAATTACAAAATATTCACGGAGGGTTTAAGGAACTATCAGCCAAGGATCATCCTTCCGGGAACATTAAGCCAGAACCAGATTGAGGAGATGGTAAGGCAGGCATCCGCAGATCCTGAAATATTCTTTGTCAAAAATTATAGCTGCGCAAAGACCCCGTTGAATACTTTTTGCGAGCCTAAATATATTTATTCAGAAGATGAGACGAGCGATCTTAATGTCAGGATAGCAGCGCAGGTCGAGAAAATTGCAAAAAACGCGGGGAGTGGGAGTGAATATGAAAGAGTATTGCATGTCCATGATATCCTCTGCGCCAATATACAGTATGTGAATGACTGCGTTTGGGACAGACATACGGTTGTAGGTGCCTTCGTGGACAGGAAGGCTGTATGTGATGGGTTTGCCAAGGCTTTCAAGATGGTTATGGACAGGATGGGCTTTAAATGTCTTGTCATATTTGGGTCAGGCAGTTTGCCGCAGAGCAGCGCAGATCCGTCCCATGCATGGAATCTTGTAAAGATTAATGGAGAATGGCGTCATGTGGATGTTGCGTTTGACGCCAGAGACAATTGGAAAAATGAGCGGATACACGATTATTTTTCTTTGACGGATGAACAGATAAAACGAGATCATATTTTTGATTCAGGAAAATATCCGGAGGCATCCGGAAGCAAAAACGATTATTACACAGCGTATGGCCTGATGATGAGGGGGAAGGAGGAACTGAGGAATTTTGCGGTTTCAAATATCAGAAATGGGATAACGACATTTTCAGTAAGCCTTCCGGATAACGTTCCCGATGGTGTTATTGAGTCAAAGGTTTTAGATGTGTTGACAAATCTGCCTCTTGGAAACGGAGCAAAATACAGGGTAAATCTCGGATGTAATACGGCACAGCATATTTTCAGAATTCAAATCGAAACTGCTGCCGGTTAAAAAAAGGCTAAAACGGAGGAAAAGCCATGAGGGTTAAGGGAAAAAATGGTCAGATATATGAGCTTGAGCAGAATCCGTTCAGCAGCGGCGGCGAGGGTAGTGTCTACAATATTCTTTCCAATCGCAATAAGGTTGTAAAGATTTATCACAGCGGCACGGTCACAAAGGAGCTTGAGGCCAAGATTTCATTTATGGTAAAAAATCAGCCGAACGCGTCCATACTTAATCAAATTGCCTGGCCTGTAGATATGGTGTTTGACCAGAACGGAAAATTCTGTGGCTTCGTTATGCCCAGACTTAATATTACCACAGTCCTTAGCAACGTATATGTTTATCCTCCAAAGTACAAAATCTCTTTTAAGGAAAAGCTGATTATCGCTCAGAATATCTGTGTCGTAATACATGAAATCCATAAGGCAGGATATTTTTTCGGAGATTTTAATCCGAGGAATATAGGGGTAAACCTCGACAATGGTTCCGTGGCTTTTTTGGATACTGACAGCTATCATATTGTAATCGATAAAGCGGCAGGGAAGGCATATCGCTGCAATGTATGTGCTTCCGGATATGCGGCTCCTGAACTTCTTGGAAAGTGCTATGACCACATAGCAAAGCATCCAGCAGACGCAAAATGTGCTTATGAAAAAGCCCCATTGGATACATTTACAGCCGAAACAGATAATTTCGCACTTGCCATCCATATTTTTAAGCTTTTGAATAATGGATTTACTCCGTTTAATGGTGTTAATGAAAATGCCACGGCTTCGGTTGCCGCACCCGGAGTAGGGGATACAGCGATATGGCGCGATAATTATTGCTTCAAAAAGGGGAAAAGGCCTCTGGCAAAGGCTGTTCCACCGCTTGCTGTACATCCTTCGTATATTGGAGATATGTTCACAAGGGCGTTTGTAAACGGCAGAAAGAATCCCGCTTCAAGACCGGACGCCATGGAGTGGTATCAGTCTCTCGCACGATATGAAAAGGAAATTCGTGTCTGCAGCAGAAACAAGCTGCATATGTATAGAAAGGGATTATCTTCCTGCCCGTGGTGCGAGGCAGACAACAGGTTTCAACAGGCGTTGTATCCCAACGCTAATAATGGGAATAAGAACAATGTCATTCCGGCAGCACAGGCGGCTTCATCCGGCGCGGCGGCAGTTTCTGTAACTGTGAGCAGATCTGTTAATCCCAATGCTGGTGCCGCCGTAAGCGGAACACAGGTTATGAGTATTAATCCCATAAAAGCAAAAGAAGTCGTTTCAGGGATTTTTAATCTGACAGGATGGCTTGCCTTCATCGTAAGTATCATTTTTGTATGTATGCCCCTGATCAGTAATGGCTCAATTCACCTGAATGAAGAAAGTATAAAAAATATTGATGTGATAAAAGATGCCATTTATACAATATCCGCTGTGGCTTTGCTCTGTTTTGGAAGCCATTTTAATAAAAGCCCGCGGCAGGGCCTTGCTACGGGCATGAGCATTGTATGGGGAGTGATATTTTGTTTTGCCGCCGCCACGGCCTACTATGTTCAATTAGGCTACAGCGCAGCCAATGCAAATGCGACATGGAGGTTCTTTGGGGTATTGGTCGGTTCCTATGTCGCGGCCATAGTTATCGGCATAAGGCTCGGAGAATGGCTGTCCAATTTGGGGACAGGGAAGTTGTTTGTGAAAGCGAATAGCA
>OMUP01000206.1 GCA_900314255.1 uncultured Lachnospiraceae bacterium
GCCGTCCAGCCCCACTTCATTGCTCACTATAATCAAGGAGCCGGACTCTCCGGCAGCCCCGGCAAGTGCGCACAGACCGGCAAGAATTCCGGACTTCTTCTTCTCCAGAACTTCTGCTTTCCTTTCCTCCGGAAGTTCCGCAACTCCGCTTTCTGTTCCGCCGAACATCTCTCCGGCCACGAGGTTCCCGAGATCTTCAAGCAGTACACAATCGCCGGGCCGGATCTCTCCCGCCGCCTGTCCGATTCTGTTCTGCCTCTCGATTGTGACAAAACCTTTTCCGGCACGGAGCTGCCTGTGGCGGCTGATTTTAGCTTTTGTCTCGGGGCTGCCGTCATTTGCCATGGTGGCGAGATAGATCTTGCGGCCGCCGAATGCGCGGGCCTTCCTTTCGCACAGGGCTTCCGCATATGCGCTTTTGCCGCATCCGGCGCCGCCGGTAACAAAATACAGATTCATGAAGTCTCTCCGAAACGCTTATAATGCTTGATGCGGCAATCCGCAAAGCTGCTCATCCGGGTGTAGACGGCAAGCGCTGCGTCAAGCAGCGGAAGCAGCATAACCGCACCGCTGCCCTCGCCGAGTGACATGTCTCCGTCAATTACCGGCGAGAGGTCAAGCGCCGCAAGGACGTACGTCCCGCAGGATTCCCCGGACCGATGCGACGGGATCAGGATTTTGCGCACCTGCGGATCGATCATGACGGCCGTGAGTGCTGCCGCCTGGCTGATCACGCCGTCCATGATGACCGGCATGTGGTACTTCGCGCCGCCTAAGTACACGCCCGCCATCATCGCAATCTCAAGCCCGCCGCCTGAGGCCAGGGCCTGAACCGGATCCGTAACGCCGGCGAGTCTTTCAAGAGCCTGCGCCACCACGCGTGTCTTTTTCGCGAGTCCTTCGTCGGAAAGCCCGGCGCCGCGGCCCGTCACAGTCTCTGCGTTTTTGTGCAGGAAATGACCGATCAGGACGGCGCTCGGCGTCGTGTTCCCGATTCCCATCTCGCCGACCGCGGCGATGTCATATCCTTTTTCCGCGAGCTCCCGGACCAGATCCTCACCCGCGTGAAGCGCCTGACGGCACTGCCCGGGACTCATCGCATCTTCCACGGCGATGTCACCGCTGCCGCGCCGCACCTTGCGGTCGACGACCTGTCCCGTGACAAGCTGCTTTTCCGGATAGGGCCCGCCTGCCATCCCCGCGTCGATGACAAAGACATCCGCACCGCACTTTTCAGCCAGAATGCTCGTCACGCCTTTTCCCGCCGCGAGATTCCCAGCGACGATTTTTGTGACCGATGAGTCCGTCTGCGTCACGCCTTCTTTCACCACGCCGTGATCCCCCGCAAGGATCAGCAGCGCCCGGCGGTCCAGATGCACCTTTTCCGTTTCCTGCACGACGCCGATCTTCGTGATCAGCTTTTCCAGTTTCCCGAGCGAGTCGATCGGCTTGGCGATCGCGTCCCAGCGGGCGGAAATTTTCTTTTCCAGCGCCGCCTCTTCCTGCGTGAGAGGCGCTTCAGGAACGGCCGGCTCATCTCTTCCAGTCAGCGCTCGGATCACGGCGCCATAGTTTTCCTTCCTGTGCGGAAATGTGCAGTTCATGCAGCTTTTTATCCATTTGCCATCGCGTGTTTTGATCATCTGGTACGTGCCGGGGCAGTCTTTTCGGCTGTAAAGCGGGCAGTAGCAGAACAGGCAGTTGATCTCGCCCGTTCCCTCGTGGCACGGATAGTACCGGCAGCTTTTATTGGCAAAAAACGCACTCGAATCGCCCATGAATTCCTTTCCTTTTAAACGCAAGCCTCAAGAAACAGCTTCTCAACCGCCGGGATGTCCATATACTTTTCGAGCGTGTCCGCGAGCAGGTTATACTGCAGCTCCCGAAACGCCCGGTAGTCTCTGATTTCCTGATGCGCCTCCGGCCGCTGTCCCTTATTCTCATACAGCAGACCGACCAGCGCCTCGGCCGCTTCTTTCTCATCAAAAAGGCCGTGGACATACGTGCCGAGGACATTGCCCCCGGAGGTAAACAAGGCCGGCGCGCCGCTTTTGTCTTTCGTCACCCCCATATGGATCTCATATCCCGCGTACGGCTTCCCGCTCATCCTGGCAAATGTCCCCGTGAGGCGCGGAATCACGCCGCTGCTCTGTCTGGTCGTCTTTTCCTTTTCAAGAACGGTCGTGACCGGGAGCAGCCCCAGTCCCTGCGCCTTTGCCGGCGCGTTTTCCGGCGTCTCGACATGATCCGGGTCTGCGATCACCTCGCCCAGCATCTGATAGCCGCCGCAGATTCCGATGACCGGCGTTCTCTGCTCTGCCAGATGGATGACGCCCCCGGCGAGGCCGGAATGCTTTAGCCACGCGAGATCGCCCAGCGTGTTCTTGCTGCCGGGAATGACAAGCAGGTTCGGGTGCCCCAGGTCTTTCGCATCTGTCACGTAGCGCACGGCCACGTCCGCGAATTCATCAAACACGTCGAAATCCGTGAAATTGGAGATGTGCGGAAGGCGGACGACCGCGATGTCAAGATCCGCGGCGTCCGGGGCCGGCACTTTCCCTGTTCTAGCCCCGAGTCTTTCGGAGAGCGAATCCTCGTCATCCAGAGATAAATGCATGTACGGGATCACACCCGTCACCGGGATGCCCGTCCTTCTCTCGATTTCCTCGATCCCCGGATCCAGAATGCTCTTGTCACCCCGAAACTTGTTTATTACGAGCCCTTTTACACGAGCCTGCTCATCCGGTTCGAGCAGCGCCACCGTGCCGTAAAGCTGCGCGAACACGCCGCCGCGGTCGATGTCGCCGACAAGCAGGACATTGGCGCCGAGCAGCTTCGCAAGGCCCATATTGACGATGTCGTCCTGTTTTAAGTTGATCTCGGCCGGCGACCCGGCCCCTTCGACAAGGATCAAATCCGCCTGCGCCTCTAGACTCTTGAAAGCCGCGAGGATGTCCGGGATCAGCTTCTTCTTGTACTTAAAGTACTCGCGGGCACTCAGGTCCGTGCGCACTTTTCCGTTCACGATGACCTGTGAAGAGACGTCATTTGTCGGTTTAAGAAGGATCGGGTTCATGGCGGCCTTCGGGCTTATTCCCGCGGCTTCCGCCTGCATGACCTGCGCTCTTCCCATCTCCAGGCCCTCGTCCGTGATCCAGGAATTCAGGGACATGTTCTGCGACTTGAACGGTGCCACGCGGTATCCTTTTCTTGCGAAAATGCGGCACAGTCCGGCCGTGATCAGACTCTTCCCGGCGCTTGACATCGTGCCCTGAATCATCAGCACTTTGCTCATGCCTGTTCAGCTCCTTTATTTTCATCCGAATAGCCGCGTTTTGTGATGAGATACCCGCCGCTCACCTTCGTTTCACTGTTTCCGATGACAACCGTCGTGAACATGTCCACGCCTTCTTCAACCGGAAGCTGCCTGAGCGTGGTCAGTCTCTTCCACTCACCCTCGCGCCCGACCCGGCCGGCAAGACCGCAGGGCGTGTCTTTATCCACGCCGGCCGCAAGCAGCAGGTCCACCGCTTTGCGCAGATTCTCAGGGCGGTGCGCGCTTTTCGGGTTGTAGAGCGCGATGACAAAGTCGCCGGCAGCGGCCGCTTTCAGGCGGTTTTCGATCATTTGCCATGGCGTGAGGTCATCGGAAAGCGAGATAACGCAGAAATCGTTCATGAGCGGCGCGCCAAGCAAAGCCGCGGCGCCGCTTGCCGCCGTGACGCCCGGGATCACAGTGAGCGTCACATCTGGGTAATTTCGCGTCTCAAAGAGGGCGGGCCCCGCCATGCCGTAGATGCCGGCGTCACCAGAACAGATCAGACTCGTGGTTTTTCCCGCCGCGGCCGACTCAAGCGCCATACGCACGCGCTCCAGTTCCTGGCCCATTGAGGTAGACGCGTAGGTTTTGTCCGGGAAAAGGCTTTTCACCAGCCCCAGATACGTGCGGTAGCCGATGATCACTTCGGAAGCCCCGAGCGCTTCTCTCGCGCGGATCGTCAGATCATCCATGCCGCCGGGTCCGAGCCCCACAACGTATAATTTTTTCAACCCGCACCTCCTACCGGTCCGTCACCTGATACAGCAGCGCGTTGACGATTGCCGCTGCCACGTTGCTTCCGCCCTTGCGCCCGCGCGCCACGATATACGGGCACGGCGCGCCAAGCAGCCTCTCCTTGGATGCTTCCGCGTTGACAAAGCCGACCGGAACCCCGATGATCGCCGCCGGGTGATACCCCTGCTGCATCAGATCCTCAAGCGCCAGCAGCGCCGTCGGCGCGTTGCCGATGGCAAAGATCACCGGCCGCCTAAGAGCTGCTGCCTTTTTCATGCAGGCCCAGGAGCGGGTCGTGCCCTGCCGCTTCGCCTCTGCTGCGACGTCCTCGTCCTGAAGGAAATTGAGCACCTTTCCGCCAAGCCGCGTGAGACTACGTTTGTGGATTCCGGCCGCCGCCATCGACGTGTCCGTCACGATGTCCACACCCTGCGCGAGCAGCCTTTTCATCTGCTCCACCGCGCCGTCTGAAAATACCAGTGTTTTCTCGTAGTCAAAATCCGCCGTCGTGTGGATCACCCGCATCAGGACCTGCATTTCCGCGTTCGAAAGGTCATCTCTTGTCAGGTGCTCCCGGATGATTTCAAAACTTCTTTTTTCGATCTGGTCCGGCGGGACCAGTTCCATTTTCTTCATGTCTGCTGCCTTTCTTTCCGGTACGAAGCGCACGCCGCCACGAATCTCTCTGCCATCCGCGGGTCGGTCCAGAAGTGAATGTGCGGATACCCCGCCAGCAGCCGGCCGTCCGCGACATACTCGGTCCACTGTTTCTCTCCCTTGCTCACGGCAAATGCATCCCGCGCCGCGTCCGAGACCGTCCGGTGGAACTCGTGCGCGCGGATCTGCTCTCCCTTGCGGCAGAGAAGCGTGTCTTTCAAGGCGCGCATTGTCACATACCCGAAATGCTGTAAGTGCCCCGTAAAACGGGCGTCGGCGGGGATGACGCCGGCCATCGGGTACGTCTTTCCGTCTTCACAGGTGAGCAGCCGGTGCAGATAGAGAAACCCGCCGCACTCGGCAAAAACCGGCATTTCGCGCGAGACGGCAAGCCGCACGCTTTCAAGCATCGATGTGTTTTCAGAAAGCTGAGCCGCGTACACTTCCGGGTACCCGCCGCAAAGGTACAGTCCCGAGAGGCCGTCAGGAAGCGCTTTGTCACGCATCGGCGAGAAGTACACGATTTCAGCGCCTGCACTTTCCAGCAGCCGCAGGTTGTCTTCGTAAAGAAAATCAAAGGCCGCGTCGCGCGCCATGCCGATCCGGACCGGATGTCCTGCTGTTTCCGGGCCCGGGCAGATGTCCGGCTCTTTTGCAGAAAGCGCGCCGGCGCTTTTTGCCAGGCGGACGATTCCTTCAAGATCAAGACTTTCTTCCGCCGCTGCGGCAAGCTGGTCCACCTGCATTTTTAGTCCCGGGATCTCATCCGGCGTGATGAGCCCTAAATGCCGGCTTTTCAGTTCATTTGCCATGCGGGGCAGGAACCCGAGCGGCGTAACGCCGATCTGCCTTGCATAGTCAGAGAGCTTTCCCACAAGGGAAGGCGCCGCTTCGTTAAAGATCACGCCTTTGATCAGCCCGTCGGCAGCAAACTTCGAAAACCCCAGAAGCTCCGCCTCAGCAGACCGACTCCTGCCGCGGCAGTTAAGAACCAGAATCACCGGTGCCGCCAGGATCCGCGCGATGTCGTGCGTGCTCGCCGCGTCGCCCATCGCCTGCCCGTCAAAATAGCCCATGACGCCCTCGATAACGGCAAGATCTGCCCCGCGGCTGCCCTCAGCAAAAAGGTACCGCACCGTGTCTTCTGTCAGCAAAAAGGAATCCAGGTTTCCGGACGGAATTCCCAGCACGCTTCTGTGAAACATCGGGTCGATGTAATCCGGCCCGCACTTGAAAGCCCGCAGCTTTAACCTTTCCTTAAGCGCCGCGAGCACGGCGAGCGTGACCGTCGTTTTGCCGCAGCCGCTGCCCGTCCCGGCAATCACAATTCTAGGTGTCAAGCAGTTCACAAAGCTCCTTCCTGCAGCGCGACTCACTCACCGCACCCTCCGGCTCCTTCGGGCGTCTGATGACAAGCAGCGCACAGCCTGTACTTTCAGCCGCGCGCACCTTTTCCGGCAGCCCGCCGGCCTTTCCCGAGTCCTTGGTCACCAGAAACCGCGCGTGTGTTTCTTCAATATGCTTCACATTCTCTTCCATGGCAAATGGCCCGTCGCCCGTCAGGATATGATCTTCC
This sequence comes from uncultured Lachnospiraceae bacterium, assembly GCA_900314255.1. Classification (GTDB taxonomy): domain Bacteria; phylum Bacillota; class Clostridia; order Lachnospirales; family Lachnospiraceae; genus UBA4285. The sequence continues at coordinate 6,288 of OMUP01000206.1, forward strand.
GGAATACCAGCCTTTCGCGCCGCCTCTGCCGAGTGCGGCAGGACCCGGGCATAAAGTCTTTCTTTTCCCCGGATCTTCCCGGCAAAGACAGGCAAGTCCTTGCTTCCGGTCGTGAGCAGGATGTTCCCTTCCGTGCGGGCAAGAAACTCTGCCGCGTCACGAACTGAGTCAAAGTACGCCGCGCCTGTGATCACAGGCGTTTCCTCGCGTGTCACCCGGATCAGCCGCACGCCTGTCACTTTTGCCGCCTCTGCAATGTTGGCGCTCACTTCCACGGCGTAGGGGTGCGTTGCATCAACGACGGTGCGCGAATGTAAAGCTGTAAAAAGTTTCTTCATCTGCGGCCCGTCAAGCCGGCCGCTCAAAACCCGGACGTACTTCATATCCTGCGGCAGGACCTGCGCGCCGTAGGGCGTCGCCGTGCACACGAGCGTCGGGATTTTCTTTTCTTCCAGAAACTCCGTGAGGTTTTTCCCCTCTGTCGTCCCACCGAACAGCAACACCTGAAAGTCCGACATGGCCGCCGCCACCGTCACCCTCCCGTGAATTGTCTTCGGGATCACAAGGTGGTCTGCCGCGGTCAAAGCACTTCTCTCGCAGACGTTGTCAACGCCCGTCACCTGCCGCACAAAATCGGAAGAACTCACGCTTCCGTGCACGCCAGACAGTGTCGCGGCCGGGAAGGTCAGAAACGGCACGCCAAGAGATTCGGCCGTCTGCACGATCCCCGGTTCCTCTGCCTTGAGGTCGATCGAGGCAAGCGCGCAGATGCTTCGCGCGTCGTAGCCATTTGCCAGCAAGGTCCCGCTGATCGCTTCGCGGATTTCTTCTTCAGGCGTCCCTTTCCGGCAGCCGACGCCCACGACCAGCCGGCGCGGAATGAGCTGCAGCGCCTGCGTGGAAAGTGTTTTCGCGGAAATCACAACATCCGCCGCAGCCGCCTCCGTCACGGCGCGCCATCCCGGCCGCCTGCCCGGGATCAGGCCCGCTCCGCTCTCCGGGTCCGTGAAAATGAGCAGGTCTCTTCCCGCCAGCACTTTCACAGCTGCTTCTTTCGCTTTTTCCCGGTCCGCGATCAAACAGCCGCGCTCAGCGGCAAAGGAGTCCACGGCAAAACGGTCCTCACTGTCGCTTGCCGTTGTGAGGACAGGCGTGGCACCGAGAGTCTTCGCGAGGCGCCTTGCGAGCGCGTTTGCGCCGCCCACATGGCCGGATAGGATCGGAATCACGAAACGCCCCGCCGGATCGATCACGATCACCGGGCTGTCCGTCATCTTATCTTTGATAAAAGGAGCCATCAGGCGGACGGCAATCCCGGCCGCGCAGATCCAAACCAGCGGCGCGCCTTTGTGCATCGCCTCCGACGCGATGACCCCGCCGTCATGAAAAGGAACAAAGCCTTCTTCCGTGTATTTGTCAAAGAGATACGCGGTGCAGTCTGTGTTTTCATTTTTCAGCGTCCGCAGAAGCTGCTCCGCCACCTTTGCACCCTGCCTGGTGTACGTGATCAGCCGGATCTGCTTTCCGGTATCCGGTGGAAAATCCGGGGTCATACAGCTTTGATCGTTCATACGTGTCTCCTAGAAAATCTCCCACAAACAGCAGCGCGGTTTTTGTGATTCCCGCCTCTTCTGCCCGCTGCGGAAGCTGAGAAAGCTCACAGCGAATCAGCTTTTCATCGGGGAAGCCGACGTGGTACGCGATCGCAGCCGGCGTGTCAGGCGCGAAGCCCCCGGCGATCAGGTCACTTGCCACTTCCTGCTCTTTTCCGGCTGAAAGAAATAAACACATCGACGCCCGGTGCGCCGCAAGACTCTTCAAGGACTCCTTTTCCGGAACCGGCGTTCTGCCCGGACATCGGGTTATAATCAGCGTCTGCGAGACGCCCGGCAGTGTGAATTCGCACTGCAGGTCCGCCGCCGCGCCCTGAAAAGAGCTCACACCCGGGCAGATCTCAAAGCCGATGTTCCGCTCCCGCAGGCCATCCATCTGCTCCCGGACGGCGCCATAAAGCGACGGATCGCCGGTGTGAAGCCGCACGGTCATGAGCCGCTTGCTGTCCGCGGCCTGCATCACGTCCAGCACCTCTTCGAGCGTCATCTTCGCGCTGTCGTGAAACACACAGCCAGGCTTCGTTTCCTTTAACAGTTCGTGATTGATCAGAGACCCGGCGTAAATGACTACGTCCGCCGCGCGCAGCAGCCGCAGTCCCCGCACCGTGATCAGGTCCGGTGCGCCGCTCCCGGCGCCGACAAAATATACCATTTGCGTCTCCTTTCAGCCTGTGAGTAATTCTTCAGCTCCCGGCGTCTGCCCCAGAAATCCGCTCTTTGCGGAGATCAGGATGCAGCCCGTTTTAAGCCTCCCCTGCACGCGCTCACGCATTTGCCGTCCGATGCGCGCGAGCAGTTTCTCAAGGACCGGCCCCCAGATTCCGTCTTCTTTCATCACCTGCACGGCGTCCTCCGCCGTCACGCAGGTCAGCATCCGCTGCAGCTTCCTCACGTCCGCTCCCGCCTCAACGCCGCACGCGGCAAATGTCTCCATCCGCCCGTCCGCAACGTGCGAGTGCGTGTTCATGATGCCGCTGCCGAGCTTCACCAGCTTTCCGATGTGCCCGGCAAGAAGCACCGACTCAAAGCCATCCGCCACCGCCATGTCAAGCGTGTCGCCGATGAAGTTCGAGCAGATGACGATCCGCTCTTTCTGGATGTGGAAATTCTTGACTAGAAAATCCTGGCCCATGCCGCCCGGCGTCATGATAAGTGTCTTTACGCCCATCGCCTTCTTCTGGGATAGCTCCGCCGCTATCGTATCCAGCAGTGCTTTTTCACTCATCGGCTCCACGATGCCGCTCGTTCCCAGGATCGAGATGCCGCCAACGATCCCGAGCCGCGGATTCATTGTTTTCTTCGCAGCTTCCCCGCCGCCGGGAACACTGACCGTGATCAGGACACCTGTCTCAGCTTCCGCCCAGGCGAGCACATCGCCTGCTTCTTTTTCAATCATGCGCCGCGGCACGGTGTTGATCGCCGCGTCACCGACCGGCCGGTCAAGCCCCGGCTTCGTCACAACGCCAACGCCCTCGCCGCCCCGGATCTCAACTTCACCCGGCCGTCCGCCTCTTTCTGCCTTCGCGAAAATCAGAAGACCGTCCGTCGCGTCGATATCGTCCCCGCCGTCTTTCCGGACGGCGCAGGACGCAAAGTCCGCCCCGATGAGAGGCTGTTCAACGGGAAGCCGCAGAAGTTTTCCCGCCGGCGTTCCGATCTCGGCCTGATGACAGACCTTCCCGGTGAACAGCATCTGCGCGGCCGCCTTTGCCGCTCCCGCCGCACAGCTTCCCGTCGTGTAGCCGCAGCGCAGCGTCTTCTGCCCGCTTCTTATGCTTCCCTGTCCCGCATCGCTCAACGGTCCACCTCGCTTCTGCCCTCAAAGGACACGATCGTCACCGGGTTCTGCCCCGTCATCAGGTGCAGCCTACCCGCCGCCTTTGCCCTGGCCGTCGACAGCTGCACGATCTCCGGTGGCGTCACCGGCAGCTTCGACACGAGTTTCAGCGCCTCCGCCAGGTTCTCAAGTGTGACATATGGCATCACGATCCGCACGCGCGGATTTTTTTCAAGAAGCGCCGTAAGAATCTCCTCAAGCTCTCCGCCCGTCCCGCCGATAAACGCGCAGTCCGGCACCGGCAGCGTTTCCAAAGCTCCCGGGGCTTTTCCCCGCACCATCTGCAGGTTAGAGCACTGGAATTTTTCTGCATTTGCCAGGATGAGTCCCTGCGCTTCTTCTTTTTCTTCGATGGCATAAACCGCGCAGTCAGGATATTCTCTGGCCGCCTGCACGCTCACGGAACCCGTGCCGGCGCCGATGTCAAAAACTGTGCTTTTTTCCTGCAGATGCAGCTTTGCGATGCACACGTCCCGCACTTCTGCCTTCGTCATCGGAACGTTTCCGCGGATGAATTCGTCATCCGCGATTTCACCGCACGGCTCCGGCCCCGCCGCCGGATTTTCCACGATGCAGCAGCACGGGGACGGGATTTCTTCCGGGAGTTCACCGAGACCGCAGGAAAGGATCTGTTCGTCCGGGTACCCCAGCCTCACGCCCAAGTGCAGACGCACACCTGAGATCCCGGCCGCCTGCAGCTTGGTCTGCACCTCCAGCAGATCGCGCCCGCTTCCCGGCAGAACAAATACTGTCTTGTTGGTTTTCACCGCGCGGACGACGTCACCCTTTTCTCCGTGAAGAGAGACCACCGGCATCGTGTCCCAGGAAAACCTGAATGCCGCGGCCAGAAGCTGCAGGCAGGAAAGGCCGGGAATCCGCTTCACGGCGTACCCCGCTGCGGAAAGCGCCTCACCACTTTTTTTTGCGCCGCTGTAAAAACCGACGTCACCGGACAGAAGAACGCAGCCGCGCTTCCAGGAGGCGTCTCTGTCAAAGAAGCTGACGATTTCCTCCGGCCGCCACGAGTCAAGCATCGGGACATCACTGGCCCCAAGCGCTTTTGCCGTTTCGAGCATCCGGCCGGCGCCGGCTATTCTGTCAGAAGAAAGGATTACGTCTTTCGCACGCTGTGTGAGGTCGCCCGGGTCCCCGGAGCCGATCCCGACAAGAAAGATCTCCCGCTGGTCGGCTTCCTGCGCCTCATTTTTTTCACTGTCATCCGGTGTCTGATCCCTGCCGTTTTTTCCGCCAGACGTCCCCTTTCCCTGAAACCGGATCAGTCCGGTCTTCTCGTCCAGCGCGCCCTGCGGCAGGTCAAAAAGCTTTACAAGATACCCTCCCGAGAAAATCTCTTCCGGCGTCCCGATTCGGTCTACTTTTCCGCCCTTCACGCACGCCACAAGATCGCTCACCTGTCTGACCAGATCCAGTTCGTGCAGAGAAAGGATCACGCACCTTTTTTCTTCAGTAGCCAGAAAGCGGATTTTCTGCAGGATCTCCAGCTTATAGCGAAGGTCCAGATAGGACGTCGGCTCGTCGAGCACCAGAATCTCCGTGTCCTGGCACACCGCGCGCGCGAGCATCAGCCGCTGCTTCTGCCCGTCGGACAGCTCCTCAAACGGACGGTCCGCGATGTCCTGGGCGTCAAAAAGCCGGATCGCCTCGTCGGCTTTCTGGATATCTCTTTCCGAACAGAGTCCCAGATACCCCGTGTACGGATACCGCCCGGTCTCGACGACTTCGCGCCCGGTCATCTTCTCAGGATTGAGCCGCCCGGTGAGCGCCACCGCACAGTGCCTGGCGCGCTCTTTCCCGGACATTTCTTTGATGTCTTTCCCAAGATAGCTCACCCGGCCGCCAAGCGTCTCGAGCTGGCCGGCGATTGTCTTGATGATCGTCGACTTTCCGGCGCCGTTCGGGCCGATCAGGGTGAGCACCTCGCCGGGCGCAACTTTCAAATCCGCGCCCGCCACGACGACGTGATCTCCGTAGCCGGCGTCAAGCGCCGCCGCTTCAAGTGCCGGGGAGACGCCATTTGCCATCATTTTCTTGTCATCTTCAGTCACGCCGTGCTCCTTTCCGCCGAAGCATCATGACGATCACAACCGGCGCCAGAATCACCGCGCTCACGCTGCTGGCCGCCACTTCCGTCGGCGCGAAGAGCGTACGCGCGAGCCCGTCGCAGGCAAGCGTCACAGCCGCCCCGCCGATAAAACACACCGGGATCAGGGAAAGCGGCCTGGTGTCAGAGGACGCATTTTTCATGAGGTGCGGAACCGCGATGCCGACAAAAGAAATCGGCCCCGCAAAGGCCGTCGCGGTCGCGGTGAGAAGGCTCGAGAGCAGGATCAGCGCCGCGCGAAGCGCCTTCACGTTCACGCCGAGGCTCGCCGCATATGCTTCGCCGAGCCGGTACGCGCCGATCGGCTTCGAGAGCAGCAGCGCCAGCGCCACCGTCGGCACGATAAATGCCGCCATCAGCGCCGCATCCGTCATGTTAAGTCCTGAAAACGACCCCTGCGACCAGTTGTGAAGGTTCACGATGTTGGAATCGTCCGCGAACGTCACGAGCAGGTCGGTCACGGCCGAGCAGATGTAGCCGATCATGATGCCGCAGACGACCAGCACCGACATCGACTTCACGCGCGCCGAGATCAGAAGCACGAACCCGGCCGCCGCAAGCGCCCCCGCAAACGCCGCCAGAACCTGCGCCGACGACGAAAGCGCCGCGCCGCGCGCCACAAATGCGATCATGACAAATGCGACAAACAGCTTAGCGCCCGAGGAAATGCCGAGGATATACGGACCCGCGATCGGGTTGGCGAAGAATGTCTGCAGAAGGTATCCGGACACCGACAGCGCCCCGCCGGCAAGCATCGCGCAGTAAATCCTAGGCAGACGGATTTTCAGGATCACCGAAGCCTCAGACGAATCGGCCTCTTTCCCGGCAAGAATCTCCAGAATCCGCCCGGCGCCAATCTTCGTGCTCCCGGCCGAAAGGTTCCAGAAAACACAAACCAACAGGGCCGCCGTCATCAGAAACAGCACCGCCAGCCATCGCTTTTCCTTTCTTTTCAAGATATTTTCTCCATCGTAAGAAGTTCGCCCGGATCGTCCTGCGTAAGAATATTGTTGACGTCCAGAATGAAATCACAGCTCTTCGTCACGCACTGGAAGAAGTCCGCGTCCGTGCAGTACACCTGACCATTTTTTACCGCCGCAAAGTCCGCAAACACGGCATCTTTCGCGATCAGATCATCCACGCTTTCGACCTCTCCTTCAATGGCGCTGTTGTAGATCAGCACATCACAGTCCTTCGCCGCATCGTAAAAATCTTCCATCTGCATGTGAACCGTGGACAGCGCGCTGCCATCCTCACTGGTCTGCGGAAGACTGCCCGGGACGTACACCCCGCCGGCATCTTCGATCATCTGCGCCATGTATCCGCCCGGCTTGTGTACCGTCACGGAACCAGTGGACGTGACAGAGAAGAATGCCACCGTCTTTCCGGTCGTCCCGGACTTTTCAAGAGTGCTGACTTTCTGCTCTTCCTGCCGGAAAAAGGCGTCCGCCTCCGCTTCTTTTCCAAACAAAATTCCGTACAGTTTTACCCATTCGAGCCGCCCCAGCGGGCTGTTCTCGTAACTGGACCGCTCGACCAGGACCGGAATTCCCAGCTCTTCGAGCTTCTCTTTGATCTGCGGGCTGTGATAGATCATCGTATTTTCGATGGCAAGATCGCACCCGCCCGACAGCAGCATCTCATAGTCCGGCTTGCTGTACTTTCCGGCATAAAGAATGCTGCCGTTCTCCATTTTTTCTTTCGCGTCCGCGACGTACCAGTCGTCCGCCTGCAGGCAGGAAAAAGAGACCTGATCCAGCCCGCCGGCCGCGTCCACCAGGTCCATCGCCGGCGTCGACGCCATGTACACATGACTCAATGGCTGCCGGATCACCGTGCAGCCTTCCGGCACATCTCCCGGCGTTTCCTGCCCCTCCGGCACAACCAGGTACTGCCCCTCGTTCCTGATATCGACAAGATAACAGCCCTCGTAGTCCGAAACGGAGAACATTGTGGCGTAGGAAATTTCGACTGACTCATTCTCCTCATTCGAAGAGGACTGCAGAGCTGCTTCAGAACTTGCCTCTGTTCCAGCCGCCAAAGCCTCGGCCGTTAAGCCGGCGCCAGACTCTGTACTTGCCATACCCGTTTCTGCCGCACTACAGCCGGAAAGCAGCAGCGCCGCCGCGGCAATGAAGGAAATAAGCCTGTTTTTCTTGAATTTCATGACTGCCTTTCACCATGATTTGTATTGATAAGCTTACCGCCGGCCCGGGCCTGGAAAGGCCTCACTCTTTCGTGAAGGTCAGGGTATACTCGATTTCGTGCGGTTTGCTCATGGCTGTTGTGTCTGCCACGACATCCATCGGAGTGCCGTATCCGCTGACCGGAATCGTGAACGTCGAGTTTCCGCCTTCATTTTCATTCGTATACTTGACGCCGTCGACGATCATATAGTCGTAATTCGACGAGTTCCAGACGATAACGGCCTGTGTGATCTGTCCGTTTTCTTCCGTGACAGCGCACGGGCTTTGCACGGAGGCCTTGCCGCTGCCGCCTTCAAGCGTCACATTTGCCATCGTGCCGGAAGCTTCCGTTCCGGAAGTTTCACTCTGCGCGGTGTCACTCTCTGCCTCGCTGACCGGCTGCGGGTCTGAGACGCTCACCTTGTGATCGTACCAGGTTCCCTTCGTCCCGAGAATCGCCAGGTCAAACTCCTGATCCAGCGCCGGAACCGGCACGTCATATCCGTAAACTTCTTCCGTGGAACCGTCAGCGTACTGCACGGCGTCTGTCGTCGGATACAGCAGCGCCGCGCCGTCCTTCTGCGCATCTTCCGCGGTGCCCACAAATAAATTCACAATGCTTTCAGACGGCAGTGAAATATGAATGGTCATGACACCGTCTTTAACCGTCAGCGTTCCGCGGCCGTCGTACGCCTCATTCACATGAAACATCGAGCTGTCCGTGTCAAATGCGGCAGTGTACGTCCCGTCGGACAGAGTTCCTGATGCAGAAGCGGCGCTGCTTCCGGATGCATTTGCCAGTGAGGCAATGGCGTCTGCCGTGTGTGTGATGTAGAGATCCTGGATTTCCTTGATTCGTCCGAGCCCCGCAATCTGGCAGGTCACCTTGTCAAACGCGCCGGACGCGGTGAACTGGCTCTTCCAGGAGTCCTCATCGCCGCCCGCCATGTCGTTGTTCGCGTGATCGCCGGCGACCACCATCAGCGGCCGCAGAACAACCTTTTTATACCCGGCGCTCTTAACCTTCTCGATGACCGCTTCGCAGGCCGTGTCCGCCGGCTTTCCTTCGACTGTGCCGATGAAGACGTTTTCGTACCCAAGATCCTCCATCTGGCTCTGCATCTGGTCATAGGTCACATTTGCCGTGTGGGACGTCCCGTGGCCCATGAAGACAAATGCGGTACCGTCCTGCGCAGCCGCGTCAAGGCTTTCGTACCCGGCATCGGCGACGGCCTGCGCCGTGACTGCTTTCGCAACGGTTTCCTTGTCGGCATTGACGACACTGCCGTCCTCGCCCACCTCGCCCAGAAGCGGCTCGGCGACAGAAACCTTCTCAAACTTGCTGCTGTATGCGTCAAGCGCATCGCGCATCTCGTCGTACTCGGCGCCGTGCATCAGATGCGTCGGCTGCACGACAAGATTCTTCACGCCGCTTTTCACCGCGCGGTCCAGCGCCTGCGTCATGTTGTCGATGTACTCGCCGTCGCGCGCCTCGACGTGATTGATGATGATCTGCGACGTGAAGGCGCGGCGGACGGACCAGTCCGGATATGCCTCGGCAATCGCCTTCTCAATCCCGCCGATATCCTCCGCCCGGCTGTCATTATAGGATGTCCCGAAGCTCACAACGAGAATCTCATTCTCTCCGATTTCATCCTCATTCAGCGGATCATCCTTCGACGCGTCGCCCGTATCGAGCCCGAAATAATCCGGATCCGCATTCTCGCCACTCACCAGTGCCTTCTGCGCATCCGTCAGCGCATCCCACGCATCCTTTGCCGCCTTGCACTGCGCATCCGTCTCGTCCGTGCGCTCCTGCACGTAAATCGCGTCAATCAGCTCCGCGACATGGTCCGCCGCTGCCTGATCAGATGCCGACACCGTCGTCTGCTTTCCCTCCGACGTGCCGCAACCGGCCAGAATCGCCGCTGCCATCACAGCCGCCATGGCAAATGCTGCCGCTCTCTTCCTTTTTTTCATGAATCCTCCCGACTTGATTGCACCAGTCCGGCAGCATCGGAAGCAAGACGAAAAAAGGCGCCTCTGATTTTCTTTCAGAAGGTGCCGCAAACAAGCCGGCCAAATCAGTGCGAAAAAGTCAGCAAACCCCTGACTGCCGTCTGTCTGTACGATCAAGCCCCCGTGATCCGGAATCCGATTCCTGTACTTTTGAAAGCGGCAGGTTTCCTGGCTTGGAGATCATCGCAGCAAAGACACCTTCCCGCAAGATGCTACCGCTTCTTGCAGTGGCGGCCGCTTGAGGCCCCCCTTTGTCTGCTCCCTCGATACAGTGACGGGATCGTACAGGACTCTCACCTGTTTCCCTTTTACCCGCAAGCCGCCAACCCGCAGCTTCCGGCACCGCTTTCTCAACTATTCAGTTCTGAATTATTAGAACACGAAAACCGCCCGAAGGCAACTGACACATCGCCGATTCCGGCAGTCAGGAAATTGCTGAATGCCTGGCCGGTTCGCCGAGGCTGATTCATCAATTCAGCTCGTTTCCCGGTGTTTTGATGAATCCTCTGCCGGTTCGTCACAGCTAATTCATCATTCTTGCCTGCATTTGGGCATGTTGATGAATTTTTTGAGCGGTTCGCTGCAGCTAATTCAACACTTGACTAATTTTAATGGCCATTTTGATGAATAAAAAGAGTGGTTTGAGACGGCTAATTCATCTTTTTCTTTGCTCACGGGCTGAATTGATGAATGTCATAGGATATCAGGAACAAATTATTCATCAACTTGCCCCTTATATCGGGCAAGTTGATGAACAGCAGGTCGAAATGCACCCAGAAATTCAGAGAAGCAGCCAAATGGGTGCATCCGGCACTGGCTCTTCACCTCGCGCATAAGCCACGCATCGCGTGACTTCGTGCGGTTTTTCGCTGCCGCACAAAGAGCTGGCTTATGCGTTCAGTTAAATGAGATCCGGAACACGACCGGATTTTTTGTCTCAAACGTCCGCCCTGCGTCAATCGCAAGTCCTTCGCCGCTGCGGGTGAAGGAAAGCGGTGTATCACTTCCAAGAAGCTTTACATCCCGGATCTCGCTGAACAGATCCGGGCCCTTTCCGGCATTTTCCGGAATCTTTGCAAGTGTGCGGATGAGGAATTTCCCGTCCTGCGGCGCTCTCATGCAGACCGCATATACGTTCCCGTGATTGCTCGTGAAGCGGAAATCCTGCGGCGTATAGATCTTGTCATTCTTGTCGGAAAACTGTCCGCCGGCCTGCTTTGTCGGTCCTTCCTGGCAGATGCGCCACGGGCGGCTTCCGTAAATGGCCTCGCCATTGACAGAAAGCCATTTGCCAATTTCGCGCAGAACCGCCGCGTCTTCTTCCGAAATCGTTCCGTCCGCCTTCGGGCCGACGTTCAGCAGCATTGTTCCGTTCTTGCTCACCACATCTGCCA
>OMUP01000180.1 GCA_900314255.1 uncultured Lachnospiraceae bacterium
CCGTTGAGTAATCAAATAGTCGATCGGAGAAAAGCCTGTGTATTTCCGGAAGCTTCGGGAAAATGCATATTATTTCCGCTATTTTCTTCCGATGAGCTGCGGCACGACGCTCGGTGATGCCACTATTTTTTCGGCGGCGTCCGGGCATCAGACGGGAGACTATTTTGTCTTTATCATGACCGGAACGCAAGATTTTGCTTACAGCTATGAAAACAACCGCAATCAGGAAGGAAGCGGAAAAACTGAATATCAGTAAGGAAACGCAGAAAGAGGCCATGCGCGCTTCGGCAATTACTGCGATCGGACCGGGACTTGCACTTTGCATTATGCTTGTGACACTGATGGCTTCTCTCGGGGCACCGACAGCGTGGATGAGACTGAATGATGTCGGGTCCGGCCGCTCGGAACTGGCTATTGCGAGCATGGTCAGTGATATGGTTACGGCAGAAAAAGGAACGGCAGAATGGGATCTGCAGAACTTTTCCTACGCAATCTGGGCACAGGGAATTGACGTCGTCGGGTGGATTGTCGGTGCAATCATCGCGGTTGTTTTCGGTGAAAAACTCACAAAGACCATGAATGCAAAAATGGATCAGAAGTGGGTAAAAGTGCTGATGAGCGGCTGCCTGATCTCTCTGTTTACCTATCTGCTGACAAACAGCGTGTACGGAAAGTCGATTGGCTATGCTGTGGCTGCTATTCTGGGCGGCGTTTCCATGTATGTACTCAATAAAGTGTTCGGTAAGAACAAACGGCTTCGGGAATTATCTCTTGGTATCAGTATTCTTGTCGGTACCGTCGGAGCTGCTCTGATTGGATGAAGAAGGAGGAAGCGGATATGTTTGATAAAAAATGTCTCAGACTTGGCCTGATTACAATGTGTATTGCGATGGCAGCCAGCATGCTTCCGGGGCTATATGTATATTTCCGGTATGGCATTATTCCGACAGGTGAACAGATGGGGCAGATTCTCAGTATGCTGGCCGCTTCATTTCTGGTCGGCTGGATTGTACAGCCCCTTACATTCTATCCTGCCATGGGCGTCGGTGCTTCCTGCATGAGCTGGACGTCCGGAAATGTAGCCGGTCTCCGCATGCCTTGCATTTCTGCCGGTCAGAAGTCTGCCGGCGTAGAGCCGGGAACACCGGAAGGAAATGTCGTTTCAACAATGTCGGCCGCTATGAGCACATTTGTCGTCGTGATTATTCTGACGCTGGCGACGCTTCTCGGCGCTTCGGTTCTCGGAGTCCTTCCGGCATCGGTGACAAATGCATTCGCATATATATCTCCTTCAGTATTTGGAGCAATCATCGTAAACTATGCGATGAGCAATTTAAAACAGAATCTGCCTCTTATCATTGCCGGTATTGCCGTATACATCATTCTGCAGCCGCTTGGCGTATCGAGTGTATGGGCTACTCTTATCGTCCTGATCTCCGGTATGTTCGTGTCCAGAGGTGTATATACCGTTCAGTCCGGAAAAAAGAAGGACAAAACGGTGATGCCGGCCGGCGATGCAAAAGCATCGAATTAATCTGACACATCCAAAAACAACTTCTTACCCTGCAGATCCGAATGAGAAGATCTGCAGGCTTTTTTATTTGTCATACTTTGTCCCTATAACGAGCCCTCGATTTTTGGTATTGGCTATTACTTCTTCTTCAATGCTATACTTCTCGCCATACAGATCTATAAACGGGTTACAGGAAGAGGGGAATAAGAGATGGAGCTGCATGTTGAGAGTCGATGTATTCACCTTGAGGGAGACAGGCCGGAGAAGCGTTTCGGGGCCGTGAGTTTCCCGATCTATCAGACGGCGACATTTGCGCACCCGGGATTCGGACAGAGCACGGGGTACGATTACACGCGGATGCAGAATCCGACAAGAGAACAGCTGGAAAGAACCGTGGCGGCTCTTGAAAAAGGATATGACTGCATCGCGTTCTCATCCGGCATGGCTGCCATTGCCACTGTCATGGAATTGTTCGGCCCGGGAGACCATCTGATCGCGGACGCCGATTTGTACGGCGGGACTGTCCGCCTCTTTGACACGGTCAGCCGGAAAAACGGCGTGGAAGTCACCTATACCGACTGCAGCAAAGGCGCCTTAGAGCCGCTCATCCGGGACAATACAAAGGCGATTTATCTTGAAACACCGACCAATCCGATGATGCACGTGGCCGATCTGGCCGTCGTGGCGCAGACCGCAAAGGCGCACAATCTCCTTCTCATCGTGGACAATACATTCCTCTCCCCGTATCTTCAGAATCCTCTGACGCTTGGCGCAGACATCGTCGTGCACAGCGGCACGAAGTATCTGGCCGGCCACAACGACACGATCGCAGGATTTGCCATCGTGAAAGATAAGGAGCTGAGCGAAAAGCTGCGGTTCCTGTTCAAGACGACCGGCGCGGGGCTTTCGCCATTTGACAGCTGGCTGGTGCTCCGCGGCATTCAGACGCTGGCAGTGCGGATGGACCGGGCGCAGGAAAATGCGGGACGTCTTGCAGACTGGCTTCTGAAGCAGGAGCCGGTGACGCGGGTGCTCTATCCGGGACTGCCGGACCACCCGGGACATGCAATCATGAAAAAGCAGGCGCGCGGATTTGGAGCGATGCTTACCTTTGACGTAAAGGACAGGGAAACAGCACTCAAGCTGCTGGAAGGTGTGCGGCTGGTCCGCTTCGCCGAAAGCCTCGGCGGAACCGAGACGCTGCTGACCTATCCCATCACGCAGACCCACGCGGATGTCCCGAAGGATGTCCTTGCGGCAAATGGCATCACCGACCGGACACTCCGTCTGTCCGTCGGAATCGAGAATTTCGAGGATCTGCGGGCAGATCTGCAGGAGGCACTGTATGGCTGAACGCAATCTTAAGTTTGATGAAGTCATCGACCGCCGGGGGACCGACTGTCTGAAATATGACTTCGCCGTGCGGCGGGGATATCCGGCTGACGTTCTGCCGCTGTGGGTGGCAGACATGGATTTCCGCATCTCCTCATATATTCAGGATGCGCTGGGCAGGCAGCTTGAGCATGGAATTTACGGATACACGGACACGCTGGAGGATTATGCGCAGGCGCTTGACGGCTGGACACGGAAGCACTACGGATACGGCGTGAAGGAAAAAGAAATCATCAAAACGCCGGGCGTCGTGCCGGCTATCGGACTGGCAATTCAGGCATTTACAAGGCCGGGCGACGCAGTGCTCATTCAGCAGCCGGTCTATTATCCGTTCAGCAGTGTCGTGAGAGACAGCGGAAGAAAGATTGTCAGCAGCGACCTCGTCTATGACCGTAAAGCCGGAAGCTATCATGTGGATTTTGAGGATTTCGAGAAGAAAATCGAAGAAACACAAGTGAAGCTTTTTCTGCTCTGCAATCCGCACAATCCGGTCGGAAAGGCGTGGAGCAAGGAAGATCTCGCGAAAATGGGAGAAATCTGCCGGAAACACGGTGTTCTCGTTTTCAGCGATGAGATTCACGCGGATTTTGTCTGGAAGGGCAGGCATCAGGCCTTTTTCACGGCAGTGCCGGGAGCTGAAGATTTCTGCGTGACGGCGACTTCTCCGTGCAAGACGTTTAATATTTCCGGGCTTCAGATTTCGAATATCATCATCAAAAACGTAGAACTCAGAGCCCGGTTCCAGAAAGCGCTGGACGCGATCGGCTACAGTCAGGTGGGCGCACCCGGCATTGCAGCCTGCAAGGCGGCTTACCGGGACGGCGAAGAGTGGTATGAAGCAGTAAGAACCTATATCCAGGGAAATCTGGATTTTATGGAGGATTATCTGAGAGAAAATATCCCGCAGCTGAAAATGATCCGCCCGGAGGCGACATATCTTGTCTGGGTGGACTGCAATGGCCTGGGATTCACAAATCAGGAACTCGACGAACGGATCATTCAGAAAGCAAAGCTGTGGCTTGACAGCGGAAAGATTTTCGGGAAAACCGGCCGCGGATTCGAGCGCTTCAACGTCGCTTGTCCGAGGGCGACACTGACGGAGGCACTTCAGAGGCTTCAGAGGGCTTTCATATTGTCTTAAAGAAATGCATACCTCAGCCTGACGGTGCTGATGCGGGATGTCAGTGACTGGCTCAGAATTCCTGATTTTGAACCGGAAGTATTTCGTAAAAACTATCAGAATTTAAAAGTAAAACTACAGTAAGACAGCCGGTTATTATCAGTTCCTCGCCTGTTCCTCCATTTTCAGCCCAACATACAGGATGACGGCGTCGCGGAACCGGCGCGGGTTGTAGCCGGTGAGAGTGTGGATTTTG
>OMUP01000188.1 GCA_900314255.1 uncultured Lachnospiraceae bacterium
TCAAATCCTACTCAAATTTTTTTGGGCAGGGTTTGAATAACGAACTTTTGGTGGGCGCAGCGGGGCTCGAACCCACGACCTTCTGGTTGTGACCCAGACGCTCTCCCGGCTGAGCTATACGCCCTGACCTGATTATTATAGCACCCGGGAAAGGGAAATCAAGGACCGAATGTCCGGTCCTCCGTCTCGCCTTTTCAGGCAGTTTTTTCCGGCAGTCATTCACTTTATGCTTGACAATTCATCAGAATTTTATATACTTAGACTTGCCTAACAAATAGAAGCTGTGTCTGACAGTTCTCCCCTGGACTCACTCAGTCACAGCCGGCATCCCATCTGGATCTTCCGGTCACTTCCTGCATGACGCTTTCCAACATACTCTTTTCAAGAAATACAGTACCGGCCAGATAAAAAGGCATCCGCTCCGCCTCTCAAACCGCAGGGAGACAGAGCGGATTTTTTGTTTCAAAGGGCAGCCCAGATCCCGAAGCGGCCGGGCCCTGTATTTCATTTCACTTACTTCACGATACGCTCGAAATCAGACGCCGGGTGCTTGCAGATCGGGCAGACAAAGTCAGCCGGAAGTTCTTCGCCGACATACTCGTATCCGCAGATCTTGCAGCGCCATACGACCTGGCCGGTTGTACCCGCCGTCTTCTCCGGCTTTGGCTTTATATTGTCCATGTAATACGCATAGGTCACGGACGGGGTATCATCTGTCACTTCCATGTCCGTCACGTCGGCGATAAACATCGTGTGGCTGCCCAGATCCACCGTCTGGCGGACCTTGCAGGAAATCCATGCGTTAACACCCTCAGTGATCCGGTATACGCCGTTTTCCGTGCGCTCCATGCCGCTGTAATCCGCGAACTTGTCGACGTCCCGCCCGCTCTGGTAGCCGAACCGCTTGAATACCGCAAACGGAGCCTTTTCGGAGAGCACCGAGATGTTAAATACGCCGGTTTCAAGCAGAATGTCGCTCGTGAAATCCGTCTTGTTCAGGCAGACCGTGATCGTGTTCGGGTTTGACGCAGCCTGAATCGCCGTGTTGATGATGCAGCCGTTGTCCTTCTCACCGCGGACCGTAATGACAAAGAGTCCATAGGTAAGCTTGTACATCGCTTTCTTGTCCATAAAATTCTCCTTTCATCAGCAGATGATAATCTGCACTTCGCAGTCCGAGAGCGGATACGTCGAGCAGGCGTGCACATACCCGAATTTCTTGTCCGCGTACCGCCTTCCGTCCCCGACCGCCGGCACGAAAACGTCACCTTTAAGAAGCCTGCAGCGGCAGTACCCGCAGGCGCCGCTGCGGCAGCGGGTCTGGTTCGGGATTCCGGCGCGCTCCATGGCAACCGCGAGAGGCTCCAGGCTGGAAGCGTCGATCACCGTCTTCTCCAGCCCGCGGTGCACCGTGAGATGATACACAGCCGCTTCGCGCGCCGGATAGTCCGGATCCTGCGTGATGTCGCGGGGCGCGCCGAACACCTCCATGCGGATGCGCCGCTTCGGGACATTCAGCTTCGTAAGTTCCCCTTCCACGAAGCGGTACATCGGAAGCGGCCCGCAGACAAAATACGAGGTCCCGCCGTCCGCCGGATCGCCCTGCGTGTATTTCCGGATAAGGTTCGCACTCAGATAGCCCTTTTCGCCCGGATAGTCCGGTTCGCCGGAGATGACATTCACAAAACGCACGCGGGGGGAATCGACCTCCTCGAGCTGCTTCTTTAAAATGATATCAGACGAAGAGACCGATCCGTACAAAATCGTCAGGTCGCAGTCCAGCGTCCCGTGGGCAATCTCCTGCGCCATCGAATAAAACGGCGTGATGCCGGACCCTCCGGCCAGCGCCACCACCCGCTTCGCGTCCCGCAGCGGCTCGTAGAAGAACTGCCCGAACGGCAGATGCGCTGTGAACATGCTGCCCACCTTCGTGTTCTCATACATCCAGATTGAGGCGTAACCCTGCCCCGGCCTGCCGTTTCGGATCGTCAGTTCAAAAAAGGACTTCTCGCCCTGCCTTGCCTGAAATGGTGCCGAGCAGATGGAAAATGGCCTCGTCGTCACCGTCTGACGGCCATCCCCGTCCGGTATCGTCAGATCAAGCGATACATACTGGCCAGCCTGAAACGGAGGAAGAATGTCGCCGTCTGCAGGCTCAAACGTGAACTTGCGGGCCGTTTTTGAAACATCCTCAACCTTTGTCACGCGCACGCGCGTTTTCTCCGGGTGAATCTCCTGTGCCAGCTGCCGGATCGGATCGGAATACAGATTCTGCGGACTCCCGGAATCGATCAGACGGTGTCTGGCACGGGTCACGCGGGAGGCTCCGGTCACATCTTTCAAAAAGCCTTCAACCTTCATCTCACGCCTCCTTCTTCATTTCCGCCAGGATCTGCATGGCTGCGATCCGCCCGTTGTTCATGTTGACCGCCATGCCGTCGCCGGCCAGCTGATGGCTGGCACAGCTCACCAGCCCCCGGATGTAGGTCGTCCTTTCGATGTCCGCAAGCCGGGCCACGATGGAATTCTGCATATTGTGCTGATAACCGTATATGCCGCCGCGGTAGTCGCTGGTGTAGTGCGAGATCGTGACCGGCGTCTCAATTTCGATCTCCGCGAAGTGATCCCGCAGATTCACGCCAAGCCGGCGGCTCACCTGGTCGATCATCTCGCCGGCGTATTTTCTCTTGACAGCAAAATAGTTGTCGGCTGTGACGCCGTCAAAGCACTCCGGAAGCGGCAGATTGGTGATCGAAAGCGACGTCATGCCCTTCGGCACGCCCTCCGGGTTGGCGAAGTTCAGGCAGATCGTCGTGAGATAGTCCCAGCCGCCGAGCTTCTTTCCCTGTTTCCAGAACTTCACCGTGTTCATAGCCGTCTCGGAAGAAAATACTGAGTACGAGTGGATATTCAGCTCCTCCGGCGGTGCGTCCAGCAGCATGACAACCGAGAAACAGGACACCGACATCGGCATCGCGTTGGCATAGCGGAACGCTTCCGGCGGCACTTCGGACTTCGGCTCGATCATCTTTCCATAAACCGTGTTCGGATACGGCGCCGACGCCACGTACCGGCAGTGAATCTCCTCGCCGTGTGCCGTGCGCACGCCGTAAACGTGTCCATTTTTCACGAGGATCTTGTCGACGTTCTGCCCGAACTCCATCTGCACGCCCATCTGCCGGCAGCGCTCTGACATCGCGACGGCCATTTCGTGGGAGAAGCCGCGGGCCACATAGCTGCCGCCCGACATGTAATCGCCCATCAGGAACGCGTAAATCGTGAACGGAAGCGTCGTCATCGGCTGGCCGACGTAAATCCAGTAGGCGGAGAGAATTTTCTTCACCTTCGCGGAGAGCTTCGGGAACATGGCGTTCATCACTTCTTTTGCCGAATACCCGGCCGTCTTCACCAGTTCCTCGTGGTCGCGCAGCATCTGCAGCTTGCTGAGCGTGTGATCATTCAGATAGTTGACCGACTCATAAACCTTGTGGCACAGCTCAAGCAGCGCGTTCACATCGTCCCGGCTCCCGGGATACTGCGCCTCGATCTCATCCGCCGCAACCCACGTCCCGTCGCTCCTTCTGCCGGCGTGCAGCGTGATGTCAATGCCGTCCTGCGGCGACACCAGTTCATACGCCTCCGGAACCCGCAGCCACTGAATCGCCACCTTCATCTCGTCCAGATATCTGCGCATCGGCAGCGGATCATCCGCCGGTCCGATGGACATCATCTCGTGCAGCGTGGCCTCCATCTCCACACCGCCTCTGACAAATGACGTGGCAATCCCGCCCGGCAGATTGTGGCGCTCCAGGACCAGGACATCCTTGCCCTCCGACGCCAGCTTCAAGGCGCAGCTCATGCCGGCCAGCGCTCCGCCGATCACCACGACATCGTACGAATCCTTGTAAAATGCCATGAAAACTCCTTCATCTCTTTACAAAGAGAGCGGGCATGTTTTCACGCCCGCCTCTTTTTTTCTAAATGTTCCGCGGTTCCTGCCCGTCAGAAAATCGGGCGGTAGCTGTCCGAATCAAAGAACCGGTACACCAGCTCCTTCGAATACTCGCTGGTCTCGTCCATGTCGCCGAAGGCCATGACTTCGCCCGCGTAGTACGTGTTGTTAATGCCCTGCATGGACTCCACCTTCTGATACCAGCCCTTGCGGTAGTCTTCCGAGAAGATATGCGGGAAGTAGTACCAGGACTGTTCGTTGATGACTTCCTCGACTTCCGATCCGCAGATCTTCATGTCGTCCAGTACCATCTGGCGGGCCGTCTCATACGGGATTTCTTCTCTGTCCTTGTGCTTGCGGAGCGTGTATGTCGTGATAACCTGATTTTCCTCGCCTCTCCAGCGGCAGTAATAAACCATCAGGTGGCCGATGCGCTTCAGATCCATGTTGTCAAACATGTAGTAGGAGATCGGCGGATACTGGCCCTTTTTGATCAGGCAGGCCAGCACGTCGTAACGCTCATACTCGATCTTGCCGAAGAGCTCTTTCTCCTGATCCGTCGCGTCCGCATAATCCGGGAAGAACTGCAGCGGCGCGGTCACGATGAGCTTGTCATACTCTGTCGTCTGCCCGTCCACGGTCACATAGACCTTGTTGTCGCGGCGCTCCACCTTCTCGATGTTCTGCGAGAGCTTCGCCGGATGCTTCAGATGCTCGTTCAGCTTCTCCCAGATCGACTGTGTGCCGTCCTTCCATGTCCAGAGGTTGCACTTCACGAAATTCATGGTCGTCTGGAAATCAAGATATTTCAGAACGTACGCCGCCGGGATCTCGTCGAAGTACCCGTAGCCGAAGGCCGTGAACGGTCCGATCCAGATGTCCTGAACCAGATCGATGCCATTCTTTGCGCAGAATACCTTGAACGGAAGAGCCAGATCCTTCAGGTTTTCATTGGTGCCGGAGATCCACTCGCCGGTGCCGTTCGCGTCAAATCCCTCGTAGCGCCCGTCGGAAACACCGCGGTGTCCGTTCACATCATAACCCTTGTACTTGGTCTCCAGAAGTCTTGCCAGCTTTGTCGTCTGATTCTTCATCTTCAGAAGACGCGGCAGATTGGAAATCTTTTTCGGGTCAAACGGATCATAGACTTCGCCGTTCAGCGTCTTGTAATTGCGGTTGAGCGTCGGGCCGTCGTGCGTGATGCCGCAGAATTCCTCCACATCGTGCACTGCATAATAGCTCGGAACCCCCATGATCGCGCCCATTTCATAGCGCTTTCCATCGTATGTCGGCGAATTGCACTTTCCGCCGACCCAGGCGTTTTTCTCAAGAATCTCATAATTGTCGTACCCGGCCTTTTCCAGATACATACCTGCCGTAAGTCCGGCCGGGCCTCCGCCGATGATGCAGATTTTCTCCGCCTTATCCTGTCTCATAAGAACAAAACTCCCTTCTCTGTTAATGTTCGATTGTTATCACATTCACAATTTTCCCTAATTGTACGCCAAAATCACAAAAGTGTAAACAAGATTGCCCCGACGCCCCGGATCTGATAAAGTAGAGACAGCAAAAACGGCTCTGTCCGGAAAGGAGTCGGCGGGGCTATCAGCTGCCCCGCGTTCACATAGCATATGGAACGTACATTTTCTGAATTTCTTGACCGCGTCTGCAGACAGTATGCGCCCCGCCCGGCCATCCAGGAGTTCCCGGATCATCCGGAGAAAACACTGACGTACGCGCAGCTGGCACAGAAAATCCGCGACCGCGTTGAAGAACTGAAAGGCCGCCGCACCATCATCGTGCGCGGCACGTCATCGGCCGACTGGATCATCACCATGTTCGCATCGGCCGCCGGCGGACACCAGACCGTCCTTGAAGGCATCAACGATCCGGAGATCCCGGCCACCGCACTTGAAGCGGTTCCTGAATACCACCCCGGCTGCCTGCTCTTCTTCACCTCCGGCACAACCGGCACCGGAAAGGCCGTCGTCCTCTCGCAGGCGGCTCTTCTGCGCAGCGCCTGGAACGGACAGCAGATGCTGCCCTGCACCTGCGATGACCGGATTCTCTCCATGCTTCCGCTCTCGCACGTGTTCGGCTTTGTCTGCACGCTGCTCTGGCCCCTCTCACAGGGCGCCTGCGTACAGGTCGGCAGCGGCATGCGTGGATACACCACCGATCCGAAGGCATTCCGTCCGACAATTCTGCCGGTCGTTCCTTCGCTTCTTGCCTATCTCCTGAAGACAAATGCCCTCAACCCCGAGCTTCGCGTGATTCTTGTGGGCGCCGGCCCTTGCCGCCGGGAGGTTCTCGAATCTGTGAACCGGATTGGAATCGACATTTACTTCGGCTACGGCCTCACCGAGACGGCGAGCGGCCTTGCCATCAGCCAGCCGGGCAGGGATCCATTTGCCATGGCTTTGTGTCCCGACACCAGCGTCCGCATCGCAGATGACGGCGAACTTCTGGTGCGCACACCCTGCATGATGGAAGGATATTTTAATGACCCGGAGGAAACGGCTGTCCGCCTGCAGGACGGAGAGCTTCACACCGGCGATCTGGCCGAATTCAGGGACGGTGCGCTGTATCTTAAGGGGCGGAAGAGCGATGTGCTCGTCCTGGAAAATGGCGAAAAGGTGTACTGCCCGGAGGCCGAGGCCGCGCTTATGACACGGCTTGGCAGGGATGTGGCCCTGACGCTCCGGAACGGCGTCCTGACGCTTGTCGTCAACGCGCCGCAGAGTGATTACGCTGCCATTGCCGCGAAGATCACAGAGTACAACAAGGATATGCCTCTGGGCAGGAAAATTCTGGGCCTGGAGCTGCGCCGGCAGTCGCTGCCGCGCACTCTCACCGGGAAAATCCAGCGCTGGAAGCTGTAAGGTTTACGATGTAAGGCAGCCGCAGCCGGCCGCCTGTTATGGCATGGACAATGTCCGGCTGTACAACAGCCGGCATCGGGAGATTACGAAATGGTTTACACGGAAGACGAGATTTTTGAAAGACTGAAGAAAATTCTGAAGATCTGCATGCCGGAGGCGGACATCGCGTCCGTCACCCGCGACACGGTCATCAACCGGGATCTCGGGATTGACTCTATGAACTTCATCATGATCATGGCGAAGGTTGAGGGCGCATTCGACATCACGGTTCCGGACGAGCTCTGGAGCCGGCTGTCTACCGCGCAGGATGTCATCGACATCGTGAAAAAGCTGACGGACGAAAAAGCAGAGGCCGGTGCCTGACATGGATGCGCTGCAGAAAAGCTCCGGCGGCTGCTTTTCGCGCAGTGTGCGGATCCGTTCGTCTGACACGGATATGTACCGGCATCTGCGGATGAGCCGGCTTTCCGCTCTGCTGCAGGAAATTTCCATCGCGCACACCGAGGCGCTGGGCTTCCCGCGGGAGACGACGCTTGACCGGGGGCTTCTCTGGGTCATCACCAGACTGCACATCCGGCTCTCGCGCCCTATTCTATACGATGAGACGATCCGGCTCGAAACCTGGCCCGAGCCGATGATTCACATGGTCTACCCGAGAGGCTGCCGGATTCTGGACGAAAAGGACGAGTGCATCGGGCAGTCTTCCGCCCTCTGGACCATCATCGACGGCGCCTCGCGCCGCATCGCGCTTCCCGCCAGGACCGGCATCCTGATCCCCGGCATTCACTTGGAAAATGAACTTCCGCTGCCGGAGGGCCTTTCTGTCCCGGACGGCGGAGAAAGCGCCTGCCGCACTGCCGCGTACTCGGAAATTGACCTGAACGGGCACGTGAACAACACCCGCTATTTTGACTGGATCGATGATTTGTTTGACCCTCAGGCGCACAGGAAAGGCTTGTACCGGGAGATTCAGATGAATTTCCTTCACGAAATCACGCCCGGCGCTGCCGTCCGCCTGGTCTGGAAGACAGAAAAAGAAGCCCCGGCACCAGAAAATGCCGGGGCAGCAGAAAATACCGGAGCAGCTGCCCTTTCCGCCTGTGCGCCGGGCGCCCGCATTCTTCGCGTCTGCGGCTTCACAGAAGAAAGCCAGGCCGCCTTCGCGGCAGAAGCCGTGATGAGATGACAGGCGTGTGGGCCGTCCCAGGGTTTGCTGGGGCGGATTGCCCGGCCGAAGATTTCCGGGGCGGATGGGCTAGACGGCCGTTTCCGGGGGCGGATGGACCTCCGGCGCATCGGAATTGTTTGTTTTTTGATTTCCGGTGACACATTTGCCCGGGCCGCAGTCTGCTGGTCAGCAAAATTGAAATAAAGCAAGTTTCCGGTGCTCTTTTTGCCCTGAATCCGGGGAAGAGATCACCGGAATGCGCTTTAAAGCTTATCCCGATGACAATATGCCCCCAGAGAAGCTAAAAAGAGCACCGGAAATGTCACTCTGCTTGTTTTCCGTTGAGCGGCGGCTGCCCGTAAGGCTTCCGGGCGCATCGGATTTGCCGCCCGACTTGCTTTCCGATGACTGGCGGCCAGTCAGGAGGCTTCCGGGCGCATCGGAAACAAGTTTGTTCTTCATTTCCGCTGACCCGGAAATTTCATTTCACAGCCAAAGTGCACCTGCTTTCGTCTTCTGTTCCTTCAGTTCTGATACTTCACCTGCTGTTCTTTGATCAGTTCGAAGTGTGTCAGGCTGTCTGCGTCAAGATCGGTGTGGCGCATGCTGACGGCGCTGATCTGCGAGTTGTCGTATGTGCGGTAGTAGTAGATTCCTTCTTCCAGATTGATGCAGGACGAGTAGATTGTGATCTCGTTCTTGTCCCCGAGACGGCAGCAGCCTCTCTGCTGCTCGACGCTTCCAAGGATGTGGAAGAACTGGGAGACGCTGCTGGCTTCAGAATCGTCAGACAGGCTGTTCATCCGCGTGAAGGCAACTTTTGCGAAGCGGGAGGATGAGGAAAGATCTCCCGGAAGGCCGATGGCGCCCATGCCGCGGCTGTACTGCGCAAGCTCAAGGCCTTCTGCAAAGCGGTTCTCGCCCTGCTCAGCTGTGAGATTGCGGTAGTCGTTGAGCTTGAAAAGCTGAATGTCAAACGTCGGGTTGTTGGTCATAACGCCGACCGGATTGTCGTAAATCTTCATGCCGTCCTTCACGCTCTCGACGACAATGCTCTTTCCTGTTGTGTCCGAAAGCATCCAGTGAAGCGGCGAGAGCGGAAGCTGCTCACTGAAATTCTCATTGATCAGATTCGTGTGGGAGAGCAGTGCCTTTGCCTCATCAAGATCGGCGCACTGTCCGAGCACCCACGGGATGATCTCAAACGGCGCGATGTTGTCCGCATTTGCCACCGGATCGCCGTAGTATGCGTTGGTCGGGAAGTTCAGGCCGGCCATGCCGAGGCCCTTCTCGTTGGCCGCGTCGTAGTACAGCGGATAGCCACCGGCGATGAACGCCATGCCGATCAGCGCGTAGTGCGTCGGCTGCGCCGGCACCTTGCGGTACGCAAACGGAAAATTGCGCGGCGTTATGGTGACTTCCTCGTGATAGGAATACTCCAGGTCAAGATTCCGACCGAAGTAATGCTGTTTTGTCGAATACGATGCTGCTGTGCACATATCTTTTACCTTCCTTTCTGTGCTGTTTGCTGTAGTGTTAATTCTTTTTAAACGCCCAGAACTTGTTGATCAGGAAATTCAGCGGAACACTGACACACAGGTTGATGACGGGCGCAGTCAACTACCACGCACCTAAAGGTACGTGGCTTGCGACTCCCCTGTAGTTCGTTGCAATAACTCCTACATTTTGTCGGTGTAACTTCCGTGGGGTCGCATCATGGGACGGTTGACACCGCCCCTTACGACAAAGATTTACTCTGCCGTAACTGTATCAGGTACTTGGGCTTCTTCAAGATAGCCTATTCCCATGCGGTACAGATTCATAGCTCCAATGCGATCATCGTTTGATGTGTAGCCACAGTTCTTACAAGTAAACAGATGTATCTTCTTATTACGGTTAGCCTTTTCAATGTGTCCGCAGACAGGGCAGCACTGGCTTGTATAACGGGGGTCAACCTTAATAACAGTAGATTGGTTTTGCTTAGCCTTGTAGATAAGTTTCTGCTCAAGGTCATAGAAAGACCACGATACAGACACATAGCGGTTTTTAGTTCTAACACGCTCTGTAGCATTTCGAACGCCTGACAAATCTTCAAGGACAAAGAGTGTATGCTTAGGATTATTCTCAACGAGTGCCTTTGATACCTGATGGTTTACATCCTGCATCCAACGGTTTTCTCGCTGACCGATAGCTAACAGCCTACGTCTTGCAGATGGAGTCTGACGCATTTGGAGTTCCTTACGGTGTTTTGAATAGTGAGCACGTTTCTGCTTGATGGCTTTACCGCTTACGAAGCCAGACTTGTGCTTACTATCATAAGTAGCAACAACAAAGTTAATACCTCTGTCAATGCCAACAACATTACAGATATCGAAGATATTGCTTTCCTCGACATCATAAGTAACAGGAATGTGTAAAAAATACTTACCATGCTTGTTTACGAGTTTAGCAGTACCAAACTTATAGATGTCATGGTTAAAGTATTTTGACATACCTTCAGAGAAATACGGAAGTTTGACACGACCATTCAGTGTATTTACCGAAAAGCAGTTGAGCGCAAGGGAGTAATCCCTGTTCCAAACAAGGTCATATTGAGGCTTTTTGAAAGATGACTTAATCCACTCTTTCTGATTTTCGAGAATGGTCTTATATCTCGCAATAACGGTCTTGAATACAGACTGTGTCATCTGAGATTTTAAGCCAAACTTCTCTCGAAGCGTAGAGTACAAAACCTTGTTAAGCGAAAACTGTTTAAGGTCATGTGTCTGGAACACATAGTCAGATACGAAATTACAGGCATCAGAATAAACGGACATGGTTTTATCAAGTAAAACTTTATCGTCCGCTGCAGCTGAAATCTGAATTTTAGCTGTAACTGTCATCTGTTCCATAGATACACCTCATTGATATTTCACTAATTGTATAATATAATAATTATTAGTGAAAATCAATAGCCTTTATGGATTTTCTATGGAAAACAGATACAATCGTCGCAACAGACGCAAATACAGTTTGAAAGCACATATCGTTCTTGTAACTAAGTATCGCAAGCAGATACTCAGAGGGGCTATAACTGACGATATAAAGCAAAAGATATACGATATCTGTAATTCTGAAGGACACAGCATCATAGCTATGGAAACTGACAAAGACCATATTCATTTTCTAATAAGCTACGATACCACGTATAGAGTATGTGACATTGTTAAGCTGATTAAGCAACAGACAACTC
>OMUP01000191.1 GCA_900314255.1 uncultured Lachnospiraceae bacterium
ATCTTCTCATTCGGATCTGCAGGGTAAGAAGTTGTTTTTGGATGTGTCAGATTAAATATATGAACAGCAATTTCGAAAAGCCAATGACACTGGATTATCTGGCTGGCTTTATTGGAATGTCTAAATATGCATTTTCCCGAAGCTTCCGGAAATACACCGGCTTTTCTCCAATTGACTATCTGATCACCCAACGGATTGAGCGCGCAAAAACACTGCTCAAAAATTCCTCAATGTCAGTGGGAGAGATTTCTGAAGAAGTAGGAATCAATGATATCAATAACTTTACGAACCTGTTTCGGAAGAAAACGGGTATGACGCCTGGAGAATTCCGAAAAGGAGGCAATCTCTTCTGATATCTCTGTAAAGATTGTCATTGTGCCGCACGTGAAGTAATATTTCAATTATCAGAACTGAGCGTGTTTAATGCGAATCACCCCGGCAGGCACTTCCCTGCCGGCGAGCGAAAGGACAATTGAATACCATGAAGGAACTTACGTTTGAAGAAAATGGGATGACCATCACAATGCAGGTGAATGACAGCGGTCAGATCGAACTGACCGATTTTTCTGCCATCCCCGGGAGTAAAAGCATCGCCCATAAGCAGAGGGAGGGACGCGGCAGTGATTTTTATAATCTCTTGTCCGTCCAGAAGACCGGGGAAAGCAGCAGACAGTTTCGGGCCGGCAAGCACAATGCAGACAGTGAGGGGCCGAAATTCCGGTATCTCGCGCACACAGAGGCTGGAGATGCCGGCGTGAAAACGATATGCATTTCCGCTGAAACGCCGGAAAAGCTGCATGCGGATTATTACATGGAGTTTTTCAAGGACATAAAAATGATCCGCACCTGGACGACATTCACAAACAAGGGGTCAGAGGATGTCGGTCTGGACTTTGTCTCTTCATTCTTTTACGCCGGGATCTGCAAGAACGGGCTGGTGCCGTATTACGACAAGACCAGCATTTTCGTGCCGTTCAACAGCTGGGCCGGTGAGGCGCAGTGGAAGGAATTCGACGCGGCGGATATCGGCATTTCCCATATGCCGGTTTCAGGCTACAATCTCCCGGGCGCCGGCAACAACCGCTTTCACTATGGCAATACCGGCTCCTGGTCAACGTGTGAATATCTGCCGATGGGCATGATCCGCGACCGGGAGACCGGAGAGATATATTATTATCAGATCGAGCACTCCGGATCGTGGGAAATCGAAATCGGCTCGCACGCAGACGGCCATCTGTATCTGGCGCTTCTGGGGCCGGATGACGAAAGCGAATGGTGGAAAAATCTCGCGCCGGGGCAGTCCTTTACCACTGTCCCGGCGGCGTTTGGCGTCACTATCGGCGGTGTTTCCGAGGCGGCGGCAGAGCTCACGAAGTACCGCCGCGCGATCCGCCGCCCGAATGCCGATGATGAAACGTGCCATGTTGTTTTCAACGATTACATGAACTGCCTGATGGGCGATCCCACGGAAGAGCGGGAGAAAATGATCATCGACAAAGCTGCGGCGCTCGGATGCGAGTACTACTGCATGGACTGCGGATGGTATGACAAAGGGAACTGGTGGGACCGCGTCGGCGAGTGGAAGGAATCGCCGGAGCGTTTTCCGCACGGCATGAAATCCGTCTGCGACTATGCCCATGCCAAAGGACTGAAAATGGGCGTATGGCTAGAAATCGAAGTGATGGGGACCGCATGTGCCCTGGCGCAGAAGCTGCCGGACAGCTGGTTCATCTGCCGCCACGGAAAAAGAAGAATCGACAACAAACGCTATCTCCTCGATTTCAGAAATCCAGGGGTGCGCAAATACTGCACAGACACTGTCGACAGACTGATTCGCGACTACGGGATCGACTACTTCAAGATCGATTACAATGTGACAACAGGCCCCGGCAGTGACCTGGACTGCGACAGCACGGGCGATGCCATGCTCGAGCATTACCGCTGCCTGTATGAGTGGTACCGCGATCTGTACCGCCGGCACCCGGATCTCGTGATTGAAAACTGCGGATCCGGCGCACAGCGCATGGACTACGGTATCCTTTCTCTGCAGAGTCTTCAGTCGACGAGCGATCAGACCGACGTGATTTCGAATTCATACATCGCCAGCAATGTCGCTTCGGGCGTAACGCCGGAACAGGCCGGCATGTGGGTATACCCGTATAAAGATGAAAGGGAGCACGTCATTTACAATGTCGTCAACGGCATCCTGCTGCGGCCGTATCTGAGCGGCCTTGTCTGGAAACTTTCCGATGCGAATTTCCAGATAATGAAGGAAGGCGTCGATGTCTACAAGCGCATCCGGCAGGATCTGCCTTCCATGACGCCCATCTTTCCTCTCGGGTTCACAGGCGTCAAGGCGCCGGTCCTCGCGTACGGCCTGCGCGGCAGATGCAAGGCCTACCTGGCCGTCTTTACGCCAAAGACCGACCTTGCAGTAATCGCCCTCTCCTCTGTGCTGCCGGGCAGCATCTCAAGCGTCCGTGTCATTTACCCGGCACAGGCAGACTGTGCCTTCCGGCTCCTTGACAAAACGCTCATTGTCCAGATGCCGCAGAAACAGTGCGCAAGACTTTTTGAAATCGAATTTGCCTGACGAAAAATAAATCGCATTTCGCGCGGCTGCAGGCTCTCAGGCCGCAGCCGCCTCTCTGCGCTTCCAGTGTTTTAAGAAATACAGTACTTCCATGGTGCACGTCGCCATCCAGCCGACCGGATACCCGAAACCGACAACCTGTGCCGTATTCATGACAAACCGGGTGATGAAAAACAGATATGTCTGCCGCACCGCCACGAAACCGATCAGCATGATGACCATCGGCCCGATGGAATCGCCGCGTCCGCGCAGGCAGCCCGCCAGCACATGGTTGACGTCGTTGGGCAGCAGGAAGAAACAATTCATGCGCACAAACATTGCGCCGGACGTGACCACCGCCGGATCATCCGTAAAAAGTTCGATTGTCTGCGGAGCCACGATCCAGATCACGGCAGACGTGGCCAGTGTCAGGACCAGACTCATGTAAACACTGACCTTCGTTCCCTTGTTCACGCGGTCAATCTTCTTTGCGCCGTTGTTCTGCCCGACAAATGTCGTGGCCGCCATGGCCATACTCTGCACCGGCAGAAAGATGAACGAGTCTACCTTGTTGTAGCAGCTCCAGCTGGCCATGATGGTCGACCCGAAATAATTGATGTACCCCTGGACAAATACATTTGAAAAAGACGTGATTACGGACTGAATGCCAGTCGGAAGGCCGATCTTCATGATATTTCCGAATTCTGCGCGGTTGATCTGGATGTCCTTCCAGACGAAGCGGAACTCTCCTTTCTCCACCGTGAGCAGAAACATGACAGCCGCCGCGGAAATTCCCTGCGCGATAATTGTGGCATACGCTACGCCGGCGATCCCGAGACCAAACTGAAGGACAAACTGCAGATCCAGGAAAATGTTCGCAATACTTGTGATGATCAGCAGGATCAGCGGTCTTCTGGAATCTCCTACGGCGCGCAGGATCGCACTGCCCATGTTGTAGAGCAGAAGCCCGGAGACACCGGCAAAATAAATCACCAGATACACAGCCGCCTGGTCAAAGACGTCATCCGGAGTATCCATCAGGCGCAGCATGAAATTGACACTTCTGATGCCAAGAAACGTAAAAAGGGCGCAGCATATGAAAGTAGTCGTGACAGCTGTCTCAACCGCCGTGTGAAGCCGTTTCCAGTCCTCCGCTCCATATGCGTTGCTGATGACAACTCCGGCGCCTGTCGAAAATCCGTTGAAGAAAAAAATGGCCAGATTCGTGATCATCGAAGTCGAACCGACCGCCGCAAGTGCCTGTGTTCCGACAAAATTGCCGACGACAATCGAGTCCACCGTATTGTACAGCAGCTGGAAAACATTGCCGAACATCAGCGGCAGAGCAAACATCAGTATCTGCCGGCCGATCGGCCCGCTGGTCATGTCCTGCTCTTTCTTCACGCGCTATCTGCCCCCTCTTCGACACCATTTAATAATGATTATATATCAAACCCGGGGTATATCAAATAAATGTAAAATTTGGTCTCAACGATTTTCCGCACACCTATGCATCATCATCAGAGCCGCCGCCGCGGTCAGACATTCGCTTAAAGAATGGCAGAGCCAGAGCGCCTCACTCCCGAAGATCCGCGGCAGGGTGAGCGCCAGAAGAGGCGGAAGAATCAGGCTTCTGAGCAGGGAGATGGTCAGGGCTTTTCCGCCATTTTCCATGGACTGCCAGTACGAGATCATCAGGATATTGAATCCGGCCAGGAAGAAGCCGAAAAAGTAAGCGCGGCTTCTGTTCACCGCAAAATCGATCAGTTCCGCGTCCTCCGGCGAGAACAGGGAATAGAACGGACGGGAAAACAGCAGAATCAGAATATAGCAGGCGATGCCGGCGAGCAGATAACTGTAGAGCATGAACGGAGAAAAGGTGATGATATACCGGATATACGTCACCGCGCCTGAAGTGATGGCCATAGAAAGCGCGATCAGGATCTCCACAAGCGGAACGCCGACGGCCGCTGCCGCCATGGCATCCCTCCCCAGACGGTTTCCGATGAACAGGCCGTCGACAATGATGTAAATCGAATTAAAGAGCAGACCAATCATCTGCGGAAGCGCAAACTTCCGGAACAGCTTTGCGGAACTTCCTTCATACATTTTCCATACCTCCAAACGCAAAAAAAATATCAGCATTCCGCATCTGCTAAGGCCTGACGATGCGAAATTCTGATATTAACCCGCCGGATACGAGTTTCGTACCCGGCTCAAAGCCACCCGGCGGCGGCATCAATTTGTCATCTATGGTATCGGATCGGTTCCGTTCCTGTCAAGGTTTACTTCTCGTGAACCTTTTTCCCCGTGATATGCTCCGGCACGATCTCAAGCATCTGAACAGCTGTTTTGTTCCGCTCCAGATCGGCCACATATGTGTCCTCAATGTGCTCCGGATAAATGTGTCTGGCCAGATCCATCGCGCATTTCAGCACCTTTTCGCGGTCTTCAACCATGCTGATGCGCCCGAACACAATGACGCTCTTCACATAAATGGCAAAATCATCCGGGACTGCCGGCTGATCTTCCACGACAGTAAAAGAAACCTTATCGTTATTTTTGAGAGCATCGATCTTGTGTCCTTCACGTGCGCAGTGAATGTAGATATGCCCGTCGTCGCCGCAGAAGTAGTTCACCGGGACGCCGTACGGATATCCGTCGTCGCCGATCAGAGACAGAACGCCTCTGTGGCCGTTTTTAAGCACTGTCATCGTGTCACTGTCTTCCAGCTGCTGCTTGAACCGTCTCATCTTTCTGAACATACGCATTACCTCCCGGGAATCGCCAGCAATTTGCCAAGATTCTATCACATTTTTATCAAAAAGGTCTATTTGCCGGGATTCACCGGGCATTCCAGGAAGACCTGTTCCTCATCGATCAGTCTCTGCAGCAGGCTCCGCCCGTACCCGGCGATTCGAAATCCGCTGCGCTGATACAGCCTCTTTTTTCCCTCCTGAAAAACATACTGACTGGTTTACTACATGAAAAGACCATTGCTGTTTTATTGTATATTAGCAAAACTTAGCAGATAATTATGTTTTACTTTTGTAAAAGCCAAAAATACTCTTATAATATGTCCAAAATCTATTCCAGGATCCAATAGTATGTCAGCAAAAGCAAAGAAAAAGCCCGAAGGCCGCGCCATCGCCCGCTTTCACCTTCCGGGTCTGTTTGAATTCTACGATTTCTACCGCGTGTTTCTTCCTCTCTACCGGAAACACCGCGAATATTTCTACGACTGGTGCGATATCGGTTCGATCTACGGAGCGCCGGACGGGTGTCTTTGGAGCGGCGGCCGCATCGGCTCCGGGAACAGCGACCCGCGCGACGTGCTGGCCATGACGCGCGAATACGGCATCTCTGCAAGACTCACGTTCAGCAATTCTTTGCTTCGCAAAGAACATCTGACCGATGACAAATGCAATAAACTCTGCCGCCTGTTTAATGAAAGTACAGACCCGCAAAACGGCGTGATCGTCCACTCGGATCTGTTAGTCTCCCACCTGCGCAGCAACTTCCCGCATCTGTACCTGGTCTCTTCCACGACGAAAGTCCTCACGGATTTCACGGCACTTGAGGCGGAGTGTGACCGCGAAGAATTCCGGTACGTCGTTCCGGATTTCCGGCTGAACCGGCAATTTGCCAGGCTGGAACGTATGACAGAAAAGCAGAAGGACAAGATCGAATTTTTGTGCAATGAGTGCTGTTATTTCGGGTGCCAGGACCGCAAGGCCTGCTATGAGGCCGTGAGCCGGATCGCTCTGGGGGAGCCATGGCCGGTCTTCAAATGCAAGGCGCCGGATGCAGTGGAAGGGTACCGCTTTTCCAAAGCCATGGAAAACCCTGGATTTATCAGCGCTTCAGATATTCAGAAGCGGTATCTTCCGATGGGATTCTCCAATTTTAAAATCGAGGGGCGGAGTCTGGGCAGCGCACTGATTCTGGAATTTCTGCTCTGCTACATGACCCGGCCGGAATGTCAGCTCAAAGTCCGGGAAGAAATCTATCTGGACAATGAACTGGATCTTTTCTGACAAGTGTTATTTCCCCAATGCGCGAAAGTTCAGCCGATACTGGCGATACGCAAATTCGTTTACATAGTCCCGGTCAAAGAATGTACTGTGAACATAAGGAGCGATCTTCATTTTCACTTCGGCGATGGATGCTTTCATCTGGGATCCGCCTCCATTTGTCATTGATTCTTTAGGATCTGCAGGGTCTTTTCATCTCTCCTGCCGCCGTAGTACTTCTTCAGCACGTTGGAAAAAGATTCTTCAGCCGCGGAATTGCCGGCTTCGACCGCCGCTGCCAAAAACAGTGTCATCGATGAGCGCAGCTTCAGGTCATCCGGGCTGCCGAAGACCTGATAAGGGTCGTCCGTATCCAGCTTAAGCAGTGCGTCACAAATAGTCAGCAGATTTTTCCCGAGATACGGATCTGCCAGAAAGTCCTCCGCCTCTTTCAGATCCTGGATCGCGTAGTACCGGGAAGTGCTGCTGAAGCCCAGCCCCTGGATCTGCGGGAAAATATACCACATCCAGTGACTGCGCTTCCTGCCGGTGCGAATCTCCTGCAGAGCCGCCTTGAAATCCTGCTTCTGCGCGTCGATGAATCTCTTCAAGCCGCTCATACTTCTCCAATCTCCGCTTAAACGCCTTCAGAAAATGCAGGAAATCAGCGTCAGAATCGCCAGGCCGCCCTGCATCAGAATGATCTTCGGGTTGCTCGTGAAGCTGCCGTAAAGCGCGACCGCCACAATGTAAGCCATCAGGCAGATGACAGCCGCCTTGCTGGCAAATGCAAACACCGCAAGCAGAATCAAAACGGAAAGCAGGCCATTGTAAACGCCCTGATTCTTGAACAGGACATTCACGTTCTTCTGTCCCAGCTCTTCCGTTGTCATGCCAAATACCTTCGACGTCTTCCCGGACGTCGTGGCAAGCGTCTCAAGGTAAAAAATGTAAAGAAATTCAAGTGCTACCAGAACGGATAAAATTTTCGTGATAATATTCACATTTCCCTCCAAATCAAATAACCAGGCACATTCTTTGTTGAATGCAGCATGAATAACTCCCGCTGCAATTATACCGCTTCTTTCTCTCGATTGATTCTGTCTATCTCTTCCTGAATAATATCTTTTACTGTTTCCTTGTCCAACTCTACACTTCTTTGAGCTGCAACCGATTTATCGGCAAAGGCATCCCCGGGTCAGAGATACACTGCTCCTGTTCCAAGCGCACCTTGTGGGCGATCATATAGCGGATGACATCATAAAAGATCTCATATTCCGGGTCATCCAGCAATTTCTCCAGTCCACTCAGATATCGTTTCTCCGTGATCGGCATAGCCGCTGCAAAATAATGTTCAAGTGTTTTCCTGTCCATCATCCAAGGCCTTGCCGCCGGCGCAAGTTCGCGTCTGAGTCTGGTAAATATACAAAAACCGCCGATATCGATA
The DNA here is from genome assembly GCA_900314255.1 of uncultured Lachnospiraceae bacterium. Classification (GTDB taxonomy): domain Bacteria; phylum Bacillota; class Clostridia; order Lachnospirales; family Lachnospiraceae; genus UBA4285. The sequence goes on from OMUP01000191.1 coordinate 8,033, forward strand.
TCGCTCCAGTGATAGATCTTTGTTTCCGGTGCCGCCGCATCAAGAATCATGTGAAACCACCGTTTCTTCGAAGGACTGTAACATCCTCCGTGAAACAGAACCAATTCATCCGACTTACGCTGATACAGACTGTACCAGACATAATTTGCCTTGTTTTCAATAAAAAAGATCTTCCGGACATTCGCAAGCTCCACATGGTCCAGCTCTCCGACTGTCAGCGAATTAATATAGGCACCGGATGGCTCAGACCCATATTCGATGCGGCCGCCGTCCTTCCTCACGGCGGTCAGCTCCCCTGTCATTTCAAAAATCTCCGGCCAGCGAATAACTCCGTATTCTCCGAGCAGCTCATCATCCGCGGGAAGATCCTCCCCATCGGGGATCAGCGACCGGAGGATCGAAATCACCCTGGATTTCAGATTGTGCTCAAAATATTTACTGTCACCAAAGAGCCTCGCGCTCATTACGCGCTCCATCAGTCCTCCGCCCTCGCCTCTCCGGTTCTCGTCCATGGCGCAGAGAACTTCCAGTAAATTCCGGTTCAGCGTCCCCTCATCCAGTCCTTTGGAGCTCTTTCTTCCTTCTTCCGCATAAAAGAAAAACCTCGGGATGACTTTTTTCTCTGTCATGCGTTTTTTCTGATCCAGAAGAAAGCCTTCCATCTGTCCGCCCGGCTCAAGCTTCCCGGACCGCAAAGCACGGCAGATTTCTTTTAAAAGCGCCTGGACACGCGCCGCTTTGGAAATACGCCCGGTTCTCTTATAGCTTTCATCTATCCGGTCCGCGTCAAGCACCAGGTGAATACTGTCCACGAGATTTCCTTCCTCATGGCGAACCCACTTATACCGGATCAGCCCTTCCTGCGCTAACTTTTGAAGCGTTTCCAGAAAAAGCGCCTTCTGCTCCGGATTTTCAAGTTCTTCCATGAGAGACGCATCGCCGGCCGGCTTTAAGAAAACGCGCGCATTCTCTGAGTTTTCCGAATATGCTTTGCTTTTCTCGTATTTGTCAAGAAGACTGCTTAAAATTTTCTTCTCATATTCAACTGACATTTCCGTTCTTCTGTTCCTTCGGGTCAAAACACCGGGTAAATGAGCGATGCTCCCCTGGATTCCGGTAAACAACAATCGACCGGCTGACATACGGGGCAATATCTCCGATTTTTTCCGACGGTGCCGAAAAAATCGCCTGAAGCCCAATCTGCCGAAGAAGTCCGATGCTCTCCTGGATCCTCTCGCTGTCCATCTTGCTGAACGCCTCGTCCAAAACAATCAGATGAATGGTATCGTCTTTCTGCGTGTGGAGTCGACACGTCTGAGAAAACGAAGCCAGCATCGCAATATAGAAAGGCAGCTGCGTCTCACCACCGGATTTTTTCAGAAGCATCCGGGACAGGCGCTGCGTTTCTCCCTGATCATTTTTGACCAGCAGATCAAATCGCAGATAGGTCCGGTAATCTGTGTATTTCTGAATATTTTTCTCGTACTCTTTTGCCTTTTCGGCTGATGCCTGATCATCCCGCACAAGCATCTGAAAAAGGGAATCGATTTCTTTCTGGTATTTCCTGTTGAAAGAATCGGAAGTGAGATTCCATCCGCCGGTATCCATGAGCATCGGATCCGTGATCATGTCGTAGTAATTTTTGTATTCCGATCTCGGCTGAATCTCAAACTGATAGGAATCCCGTCCGAAACTGCGTCCCCTGAGAGCCTCATTGAGTTCTCTTATCTGCATCCGGACAGTCTCGATATTTTCCTTCAGCTTCGCGATAAAATCATCGCGGAACTGTTCATACGCCTTCTGCTGAGAATCCTTTATCTGATTCATATACTCCGGAAGTTTGACCTCGGACAGTTGAAGGAAATCACGGTGATACTCTTCATTGCTTTCGCTCTCGGAGTCATATGGCATTGTGTATTTGCTGTTATAGTCTCTTCTGAGTTCATTGCGTGTCTTTCTGATCTGCTCCGCCTCGTTGAAAGACTGAGAAGCGCTCCGGCTGAAACTCTCCTCCAGAGTAAGCGTGCGGCGCGTATTCTGATCACGTTCTTTCAGATATCTCGGCTCGCCTGTCTTTTCAACCCAGTCCGGCGGATACGTTTCAGCGATCTGCTGTTCAACTGCGGAAACTTCTCCCTCTGCAAGAGGGATCTTTTCATCCGTCAGATTCCGAATCTCTGCCTGAAGGCCAATCGCCCGGTCGTGCACCCGGCCGATATCTGCCTTCTTCCTGTCCTGTTCCTCCTTCATCTCATCCAGTCTGGCCTCCATGCGGCTGAGATAAGTAAAGTCAAGTTCAGCATATTCCTTCTTCAGATCTGTCAGTTCCTTCTGAAGCGGAACAAGTCCTGGACGCATCGCAAGGATTCTGGCATCGCTTACAGCTTCCTGCTCATTCATGACAGCTGTCGTCAGAGCTTCTGTAAACTTGCTCAGCCTGGCTTCGAGCCGCCCGACTTCTTCCTTCAGTTTTTCGTATTCTTTCTGACGCTGTTCCAGCAGTTTCTGAAGAGAAGACCGGCCGATGAAGGGATCATGATACCGCTTGGGATTTATCCTTCTTGCCACGTAATTTTTATACAGCATGACACTGCGCGTTATTGCCGTATGATAATTGGGAAGATCCTCTGCCCGCTCACACTTCATCACGCGGCCGAGAATATAGTTCGCGTAAAGCCGCGCGTCCGGATCATCCGTAACGATCTCCTCCGCAAGCGAGCCGGCAGCAGCCTTGCAGTCACCGTGCTCTTTTTTAAGCGACGCAATGTCAATAAGACCTGCATCATAAATCGCTCTTTCCTCCCGCATTGTATCATAGACCTGCAATGCCTCGCGGTAACAGGCAGGCGGAATCAGAAGGTAAAATTTCTGGCGATCCAGATACCCCTCGATGGCATTCCGCCAGGACGGATCCCGGATCTCAAGGCAGTCCGCCAGAATCCGTATCTCTGCTCGTCCGTGGAAATGCTTCCGAAGCGCCTCCTGAAGTGCCACAACACTTCCCGGATACGGTTTGATCCCTTTTTTCAGTCCCTGGATCTCCTGTCCCAGCTGATTCATCTGGCCGGACACTTCTTCCTTTTTCCCTCTGCACCGGCTTGTCAGATCGTAGAGTCTGCCCTGCAGCTTTTGCATGCTGTCCGCAGCCGCTGCAAAATCAAAGGCTTCTGCTGCTTCCGCTGAAAGCAATGCCATTTCTTTCAGCCTGTCAGGAATTTCAGAAAGCACACCGGTCCTCTGCGCCTGATCGGTTTCATCTGCCATAAAAAGCTCCGGTATGCGCGCTGCGACATTCGACCAGGCCTCACCATAACGATGGAGACTGTTTATCACCCCGTCGATCTCCCCGTTTATTTCTTTGATTTTTGTCTGATGGGCATGAATGGCTTCGCTCAGTTCTTTCTCCCGGGTCGTAATCGTTGACGTCAGATATTCACGGTTGAGCTCATTGTACTGATTTATGAGTTCATCCAGCGCGGCGTCAAGCTTACTTTCCGCCGCGCGGCACGTTTCCGCCTCTTTTCTGTCTTTTTCCAGTTCATCTTGTAGTGCTTTCAGCTTTCCGGCTCTGTCGTCTTTTCTGGCCCGGATCGCAACATACCGCTGCGTTCTGAGTCTCTCCAGCACACTGTCCAGTTTCTGTTGTTCTTCGTCAATCTTCTGCAGCGCCTCGATGCGCCTCTGCGTCGCTTCTGCAGTCTCTTCGAGCTTTTTGTACTGAATGATATCGCTCTGCATGTTGTTGATATCGATGTTATTGCGCACATCACAGACTGACTCCGTTATGAACTGCTCGATATTCATGATCGGTGAAAAGGGGACAGCTTTGCGGAAAAGATTGAAATACTTTCTCTTGACCTGACCGTATACACCGAGCAGTGCTACCTGAAAAGCCCGGTTTGTCTCATAAAAATCAACGCAGTTTTTTCCGTACCTGCTTCGGAGTGTCTTCCTGAGCGAAGGGATATCCAGCGGGACGCCCTCTTTCGTGCAGAAACGATCCTCCGGAATTCCATGCTTTTTCAGGATGAACCAGCGCTGTGTCCAGGTTTTGTCTGCATAGCAGTCGGCAATAAATCCCGTGACAAAGTTTTCATGCCGGACCGTGTTTTCCCACTCCAGTACTACATACGATGTGAAACGTCCGTTTCGGATATAGCAGAATCCCGCTTCGCCGTCATCGCCTGTCTCCCCGAAAAGGTATCCCTTCAGCGTTCTTTCCGAACGCTCATTCGCGGCTTTATTGAAAAAGGTGCCACTGGAATCACCGAGAACAATCAGCTGAAGTGCATCGATGATCGTTGATTTTCCCGATCCGGTATCACCCGTAAGGAAGTTGATATCCCGCCATTCAATTTCTTCGCGACTGTAGGTGTACCAGTGCAGCAGGAGCATTTTTTTCAGCTTTCTCATGACCGATCAATCCTCCTCCGTCTCCTCTTCCATCTCTTCTGACGACTCCTCTTCCACATCATTGTCCGGTCTGTCCGCCGAATCCTTCACCAGACTATTGAGATTCTTTATTCTCTCATTGGAAATAATGAAGAGCAGAGAGGGCATGATGGCATATCGCGTATCTGCCTGTTCCCAGGTACCGCTGTCTTTCAGCACAAGATTGAATCGTCCGATCAGCCTGAGAGAATCTCTCAGCTGTCTGTCCGAAGGTTTCTTCTTGATGGCCCCAACAGTGAGCATTTTGCCAACAATATCACTTGTTGTCACAAAGACCGTATCCGTCAGGGTGATTTTCTCTCTTTCCTCCTCATAGATGAGTCTGAGACAATAAATCATCAGCGTCGTGAACTTGTCAAAATGGACGCGGCTCCCCTCAAATTCGCTGGAAAGAGCCATCACGCCGTAATTATTGTCCACCATGAGCCGGAAACCTGCATAAGAGAGATAATCCTGAAAAAGATCAAGATTTCGCTCGACAAAAAGATAGTCATTATTGACCGGCCTTGTTTCTTCCTCAAAGTTCATGGTCCGGGACAGCAGATAGGTGTGGCCGAGCAGATAATTGACCATCTGGCGGAAGCGCTCTCGGTCCGTCATATTGAGTTTTTCAAAATTCTCCTGAAAATCAGCCATTTTTCTTTCTCCTGCTGAAGCAAACAAGAGGCAGCCGATACCCGCCATTGTCCTCGTAACCTGTCGAAAAGCGGACGGTGTATGGTGCGCTCTTCTCCGTTCCCCTGATCGTGCCGAGCATAAACAAAATGAAATCCTCGCTGCTCTTCATCTCCACGTTCGCTGTGAAAAGCTCCGTTTTGTCTCCCATTTTTTCGTTCACCCAGTCATCAATCCGGCGGTTCGGATACTGACGTCTGACACTCTTAAGGAATTCTGCCTGAACACGCTCGTCGGCATGAACAATCTCGGCCTTCATCGGCTTTCCTTCCGTGCGCGCTTTGTGCTGTACACGGTCATACAGCGATTCCTGCGATACCCAGCCGTGCCGGTATGCCTCCAGAGAATCCTTCATTGCTTTCATAAGCTCTGCCTGATCTGCGTGCTGCAAAATATGTACAAGACGCCCGCGCGCGCCTCTGTCAACATTGATGAGATATCGGATTTTTTCCAGCGATGCATTCGTATAATCCATATGCTTGTGATCGATCTGACTGATCAACTCATCCAAACCGTCATAGGTATCCGTGACGTAATGGATCATCCGGAGTGTCTCCGATTCGCCGGCTTTCTCATTTTCAAAGATATTTGCACTGATTCCCTGCCGGACGATCTCTCCCATCACATTTTCATCGAGCAGCCATTGATTCAGGATACTGCAGATCGGATTTTTAAAACGCGGTACCGAATCCATGGTCTTCAGCGGATAATAGACCGCTTCGACGACATTTTTCTTGTACTCATCAAAATGCGCCGCCAGCAGCCGGTTGGGGTCCATCTCCGGCTGAATGCGGTTGAAATACCGGCGGATATTGTTGTACAGGGTTTTCAGCTCATCCACCAGCCGAACTGTATTGTCAAATGCAGTATGGAGCGCCTGATATCTGTATTCGGGATGTGCGTCAGAATTTTCAAGAGCTGCATAGGTAGCATAGACATAGCTGTTGTACTCTTTCCTGTTCTCCTGCGTGAGATCATACAGCGCCTCCAGCACCCGAATGGCATAATCCGGAAGTGTAATCAGCTCGTCAAAAGAACCTCTGGCATATTCCGTCTCGATCCAGCCGCAGTCATGAAGTTTTCTCAAAAGAAAGTGTGCGCGGCCGGACAGGTCGCTGATATTTTCTCCCTGTTCATCTGGCGTCATATCTTCGCTGAAATCGGCATCCATGATCACGGAATCCATGGAATCAATGAGCCGCGCGATCAGATCCTCCCGCCGGATCTCCAGTTCCTCGCGGAAAGCATCATGCAGGACAAATAATGCCTGTGCATAGATTTTCTTGTTTCTGGACGCCAGAATACTGAAAAAGCGATCCGGAATCTGATCAAATAACTGAGTCGCCATGGAATCGCTCCCTTCAAATTTTTCGAATTCAATGCTGTTTTACTCAAATCAATTTTAGTAAAATGCGTCTGAGTAAAATCTGTCATAAAAATCGCTATGGCAAGTCAGGCCGCATTTGCATTGATCTGATCGATCACTTTGCGTATCCCCGCCCACACTTCCAAATCCGGAAAGATCTCAACAATACTTCCCTGGTCTGTAAATGGCGCTTCCTGAAGTACAGACAGATCTTTCATCATGCCGTTATGAACAATATACTCGATGATCTGATTCACAAAATAGATCTGCCGGCTGTCCAGATTCACATCATTGAGATATTGCGAGAAGGCTTCCTTGGCCGCGTTCATGTCCAGCCCGACAATACTGCGGACAAATTCACCGAGCGGCTTGTCCCCGTACTCCTGCTTGTATTCTTCCCTGGTGCCCACTTCACTCCAGAGGACTTCTTCCAGGGCCTGGACGTCGCTTTCCGTCAGCGGCTGATTCGTTTTCAGCTTCGCAATCGATGTCATGTTCTGATGTGTGCGGACATAATATTCCGCCTTCGCTTTATAATTAGCCAGCTCATCCGAATCCAATTCCGACTGATGAACGAATACAGCCAGAACATCATCTGTGAAATTCGTGTCATATCGAACCGAACTCGGATGAATGTAGACCATCAGTTCGCGCAATTCAGTCCGAATCTTTTCCAACTCATCAATGCCGGCATTTTCCAGATAATTCGTGTGAAGGATCGTTCGAATCAAGTCCGACTTTCCCTGGATGGCCGGTATATTGGCAATGTCAGCCAGGGCACGCACATGTTTCAGCAGATCCTTCCGGGCTTTTGCATATTTCTTTCCGGAAAGATAAGCCAGTTCGATTCCATACAGCAGCGCGTCGAAGCGCACCGCATTGGCCGGGTCTGGATCCGGCAGAATCAGCGGTGCAATCTCTTCCTGTTCGATCAGCGTATCCTCATAGGAAATGGCCTGATATCCCTCCGGCCTGGAATACTGATCGACATATCTGAGATGCTGCCGCACCGCAAAGTTATCCCGGTTGAGTTCCGACACTTTGCCGCACATCACGCCGACCAGTCTATCCCGGTAAGCCTTCAGCCTTTCCGTCTGGCTTTCCAGCGCCTGCAGTTTCCAGACGATCTGAAATTCCAGATTAAACACCGCTCCCTGTAAAGCAATCTGATTAGCCGTCGGCTTTCCGTTGTTCATGCGAAAGAACTCGAAATTGCCACAGAAATCGAAGATGTAAAATTTGTCTTTATCCTTGCCATCCACCAGTCCCGGGCAGAGTCTGGTTCCGCGCCCGATCATCTGCCAGAACTTCGCCTTGCTCATTACCTTCTTGAAAAACACAAGATTCAGGATCTCCGGCACATCGATGCCGGTATCCAGCATATCCACAGAAATGGCGATCTGCGGAAGTTTCTGCGGATCAGAAAATTCATCAATAGCGCTCTGAGCATAGTTAATCCGATTGTCAATCACCTTGGCAAAGTCATCCGGAAGATGCGGATATTCCTTGTGAAACCCCTCTAGAATCTTCTCGGCATGAACGTGATTCTTGGCAAATATAATGGTCTTCCCGATTTTCTCTCCGTAATCAATCTTCAGCCCCTGTTCTATCACGATCTGCAGGACCTTGCGAATTGTGTCCTCATTGAAAATCCAGGTGTTCAGCGCAGAAGAACCGATGGATTCCGGAAGAGTTCCATCTTCATCAACGAAGTCTTTCTCGTACTCCTCTTTATCCTCATCGGAAAGTTCATCATATACGATGCCCTGATCAATAAACTTCAGCGTCGTCTCAACCGACTGGAAATCGACAAGATATCCGTCCTTAACAGCCTGCGCAAGCTCATAGCCATACGTCGGGACCCCGTTTTCCAGATCGAAGACTTCATAGGTATTCTTGTCGATTTCATCCTTTGGCGTCGCAGTGAGGCCAACTAGCGGCGCGTCGAAGTAATTGAAAATATCCCGGTATTTGTTATAGATCGAGCGGTGCGCCTCATCGCAGATCACAAGGTCAAAATGGCCGCACGAAAAGATCTTGCCTTCTTCGTCTTTCGCCTCATCGATCAGATTGATCATGGTCTGATAGGTTGAAAAGATGCAGTGGGCATCGTAGTTGTTTTTCTCTTCTGAAATATTGCTGCAAGACAGATCCGGCAGGAGATTCACAAAGTTTCGCTTGGCCTGTACCACAAGAGAAGTCCGGTCCGCCAGAAAAAGAATGTTGCGGATCCATCCGGCGTTCATCAGGACTTTGCACAAAGCAATGACCGTTCTTGTCTTGCCGGAGCCGGTAGCCATGACGAGCAGTGCTTTCCGGCGGTTTTTGGTGTCAAAGCTGTCACAGACCGCCTTGATCGCGGCTTCCTGATAGTAACGTCCGGCGATCTTTTTATCTACGACTACGTTCTTCAGACTCGTGCGCATGGATAGGAGATTGAACCACTTTTCCAAGTCGCGCTTTGACCAGATCGCCGCACACGGGCGCTCCGGGTACTGACCATCCACGATTCTGGTATCGAAACCATTTGTCAAGAAAACAACTGGTCTTCTGTGATACTGCTTTTCCAGAATGTCGGCATATAATTTTGCCTGCTGGCGTCCTTTGGAGACATCCACGCAGGTGCGTTTCGCCTCAATCACCGCCAGCGGTTTGTGCGCATCGTCATACAGCACATAATCCGCATACCCCACGCCGGAGTCATTGGGCATGCCCTGAAGTTCGACTTCATTCAGCCAGTCTTTCCCTTCCGTCCAGCCGGCATCCACAAGCATCGAATCAATATAGATCTTCCGGGTCTTGAACTCCGAAAGATCAATCGGTTTCGTGACGTACCCCGGCGCCTGCTGCTCGCGCCGTTTGGTTAGCTCATCCTTGAGCGCTTTGTTCTCGGCGATCAGTGCCTTCAGGTCAATATCCTTGCCTTCTGCGGTCTGCACCGATTCCTTCGCAGCTGCCGGCTTCTGAACCGCTTCAGGCTGATTCAGAAGGGATTCGTCATACTTACGCTCCTGATACTTGGTTCCGTAACAATAGGATATAAAATCCATGAACAAGAACAGATTCTTCAGGCACAGTTTGGCCTGATCCAGCGTGGCCGGCTTGCCCGTATGTGCTGCCTGATTGCCCATGCGGCGGATCGAGTCCAGTCGATACCAGAGATTGTCATCCATCAGATCCCGGAATTCTTCCGTGTGAAGAAGCGTGACCAGGTTGTCCTGATACGGCATCACAAGCGCCTTGTCCACGGAATACATCCACTTGATGGCAAATTCCATTGCCCGGCGGCAGTTAAGAATACAGGCGGACGGATCAATCGACGCGATCTTCTCCGCTGCCACTGCGACGGGCGCAAATGTATGAAATTGCGGCTCAGACATGAGATAGTCAAAATTCGTCATATCCACCGCCCTCCTTTCAGAAATTTAATTTTCACGACAATTGCCCGTTCAGCCAAAGCACTTTTGCGTTAGACTTCCCGACAAATGCTGTCCCTGAGGCAGAAATTTCCAAGCGCCAACTTTGGATTTGTCGACTTTGCTGCAAAACTTTACATAATGATTTTGGTCTTG
>OMUP01000022.1 GCA_900314255.1 uncultured Lachnospiraceae bacterium
GAGGAGCGGCAGGAAGCCCGCAAGGCGAAGAATTACAAGCGCGCCGATGAAATCCGCGATGAGCTGGCAGACAAGGGCATCATTCTGGAGGACACCAGAGAGGGCGTCAGATGGAAGAGAGCCTGACAGAGGCAATCCGGGAGCAGTTTGACCTGCACCCGCAGGAGGCTTCGGAATACTCGCCGCTCGTGCTGGCGTGGATCGGCGATGTGGTGTATGAGCTGACGCTCCGCACGATGCTGATTTCCGGCGGCAACCGGCCGGTCGACAAGCTGAACCGGGCGGATTCCCGCCTGGCGCGCGCCGGCGCGCAGTCGGCCATGGTCGACGCGCTTCTTCCGGTGATGAGTGAGGAAGAGCAGAATATTTACAAGAGAGGGCGCAATGCCCATTCGTATACGAAGGCAAAAAGTGCGACGACAGGCGAGTACCGCCGGGCGACAGGTTTTGAGGCCGTAATCGGCTACCTGTACCTGAAGGGGCGCTACCGGAGGCTGGAAGAGTTGATCGCGGTGGGCATTAAGAGCCTGCAGACGGGGAAAACAGATGAGTGATGAAGAAACATTGCAGGGAGATTCTCTGAAGCTGGAAGGCAAGAACGCTGTTCTGGAGGCTTTCCGGAGCGGCCAGACGATCAACCGCCTGTTTGTGCAGGAACACGCACAGGCAAAGGGCAGCGATCCGGACCGCCACATTGCGCAGATTCTGCGCGAGGCGAAGAAAAACGGCGTGGTCGTGAACTTCGTGAAGAAGGAGCGGCTGGACGCTATGTCCGACACCGGCAGACATCAGGGCGTCATTGCCTACGCCGCGGCCGGCGATTACGCGGATGTGGATGACATTCTGGCAGCTGCAGAAGCAAAAGGTGAGCCGCCATTTGTCATCGTGCTGGATGACATTGAGGATCCGCATAATCTGGGCGCAATCATCCGGACGGCGGAGTGCGCGGGCGCGCACGGCGTGATCATTCCGAAACGGCGGGCGAGCGGTCTGACGGGCGTCGTCAGCAAGGCCAGCGCCGGCGCGATCAGTCTGGTCCCGGTGGCGCGGGTGACGAATCTGACGCGGACGATCGAGGATCTCAAGAAGAAGGGGCTCTGGTTTGTGTGCGCGGACATGGACGGCACGCCGATGTATGACCTGAACCTGACGGGCCCGATTGGCCTGGTCATCGGCAACGAGGGCAAAGGTGTCAGCCGGCTGGTGAAAGAGCAGTGCGACTATGTGGCTTCGATTCCCATGAAGGGAAAGATCGGGTCGCTGAATGCGTCGGTGGCAGCCGGCGTTCTGGCCTACGAGATTGTGAGGCAGAGAGGACTTACGTGACGATACGCGACCGGTCGGACGAGGAGCTTTTGGCTTTGTGCCGCGGCGGACAGGAACAGGCGTATGAAGTTCTGGCGGAGCGCTACAAGACGATTGTGCGCCGCGAGGCCAGAAAGTATTATCTCGCCGGCGGCGCCGACGAGGCGGACCTGATTCAGGAAGGCATGATCGGCCTGTACCAGGCGGTCCTGGGCTACAACCCGGACCGCGGCGCTTCCTTCCGCTCGTTCGCGGTTCTTGTCATCCGGCGCCGGATTCTGAACGCGGTGAGCGCCGCAAACCGCCGCCGCCACGAGCCGCTCAACGACTACATACCGCTGGGCGAAAGTGCAGACGGCTCCGCCGTCAACCCGGCCGCCGACGAATCGGACAGCAATCCCGAGCGGATCGCGCTGGAGCGGGAAGAAGCGGCCGAAAAGCGCCGGCTTCGCCAGCAGTTTGTCCGCCAGCTCAGCCCCTTCGAGCGGCAGGTCTTTGAGACGATGCAGGACGGCATGACCCTTGGCGAGGCCGCCGCCGCCCTGGACCGCAGCAAAAAGTCGGTCGACAACGCCCGCACGCGCATCCGTCGGAAATGGGAAGCTTTTACCCCCGCTCCCTGATTTTTCTGTTGACAAATGTTCCCGGGTATTATATTATAATCGAGCGTCTGTGAGACGCAATGCTGGTGTAGCTCAGTGGTAGAGCACTTCATTGGTAATGAAGAGGTCAGGAGTCCGACTCTCCCCACCAGCTTTTTTTGTTGCTCTTGTGAATGGTTTGCCTGAACTGGCCGGGGCGGAACTTTCCGGGTCAGCGGAAATGAAGAACAAACTTGTTTCCGGTGCGTTTTGCCGGAACCTGAACTTTCCGGGTCAGCGGAAATGAAGAACAAACTTGATTCCGATGAACTTTGGCTGAGGATGAGCTTTCCGGGTCAGCGAAAATGAAGAACAAGCTTGATTCCGGTGAACTTTGGCTGAGGATGAGCTTTGCGGGTCAGCGGAAATGAAGAACAAACTTGTTTCCGGTGCGCCGGCGGGGCGATTTGAACCCAGGCAGTCAGCTAAATTCGGAAAGCAAGTTCTTTCCGGTGACTGAAATGAGTGATTTAAGGTCAAACTGTCATCGGAGAATAACAAGTAAGTCATTTCCGCTGACAGGCCGAGCCAATCCGGGGATAAAATGTCATCGGGAATCGATAAAAAGTTAATTCCGGTGCAGGGCAG
>OMUP01000193.1 GCA_900314255.1 uncultured Lachnospiraceae bacterium
TCTAATTGAAAACAGAAAGGAGCTGTGAATGGCAGAACAGAATGACGAGCTGGATGAACGCAAACAGCAGATTCTCAAGGCAGTCATTGATACGTATCTTGCGACCGGCGAACCGGTCGGATCCCGGACGATTTCCAAGTACACGGATCTGAAACTGAGTTCTGCGACGATCCGCAACGAGATGGCCGATCTGGAAGACATGGGATACGTGATGGCTCCTCACACATCAGCCGGAAGAATTCCGACCGACAAGGGGTACCGGTTCTATGTCGACAAGATGATGCAGATCATGAAGGAGAACAACGACGAGATCGAGAAGAAACAGAAAGATCTCGACAAGCGGGAGAAGGAACTTGATGACATGCGCGAGCTCATCAATTCCAAAGTCGACAAGGTCGACGATCTTCTCGAAAATGTCGCAAAGCTTCTGGCGAAGGATACCAATTACGCATCCATGATCTCAACACCTTCCGTGAAGGGCAACAAGCTGAAATTCATTCAGCTGACGCACCTCGGCGGCGGCAAGATTCTCCTGGTCATTGTGATGGAAGGAAACCTGATCCGCAGCAAAGTCGTGGAAGTTTCCGAAGACATCACGCAGGAGCAGATCTTAAAGCTCAACCTTCTGCTGAACACGACGCTGAACGGACTCACACTGGAGCAGATGAATCTGGCGCTGCTCTCAGGACTCGAGTCAAAGGCGGGGCAGGAGCACGGACAGATCATCCGCGAAGTGATGCAGGCTCTGATCGAGACGATACAGAATGCCGACCATCTGCAGATCTACACGAGCGGGGCCACCAACATTTTCAAGTACCCGGAGCTTTCCGATTCCACGACAGCAAGTGAACTTATCAGCACGCTGGAAGAAAAGAAAGGCCTGACGAGCCTGATCAAATCCGAAAAAGATTCCAGCGAAGAAGACGGGATCACAGTTTATATAGGCGATGAGACGCCGGTGGAAAGCATGAAAGACTGCTCCGTTGTCACAGCAACCTATGAACTGCACGACGGCATGAAGGGTACAATCGGGATCATAGGGCCGCGCCGGATGGATTATGAGAAGGTCGTTGAGACTTTGAAGACGATCCGGACGCAGCTTGATGATATATTCAAAAAATCTTAGGAGAAAGGAAGGCAGCCGTGTCAGAGAAGGAAAAGAACAAGGCCGCAGAAGAGAAATTTTCCAAAGCAGAAAACTGCAGGGAAGAAGCTTCCGAAAAAGAAGGCAAGGAAAAGCAGGCGGAAAAGGAAAAGAAGCCTGAGGAAAAGAAGGGCAGCGAAAAGAAGGCTGCCGCGGAAGAAAAGAAGGAAGCAGACGCAAAGAAAGAAGCAAAGAAAGATCCGAAGGATGAGCAGATTGCGAAACTCAAGGATCAGCTGATGCGCCAGATGGCGGAATTCGATAACTTCCGGAAGAGAACGGAGAAGGAAAAAGCTTCGATGTATGACATGGGAGCGGTCGATGTCATCAAGAAACTTCTTCCGATCGTTGACAACTTCGAGCGCGGACTGGCGCTGCTCACCGACGATGAGAAGAAGCTGCCATTTGCCGACGGGATGGAGAAGGTTTACAGACAGACTGTAAAGATGCTCTCGGACCTCGGTGTGGAGCCGATTGAAGCCGTCGGAAAGACATTCGATCCGGACCGGCACAATGCCGTTATGCACTGTGAGGACGATTCGGTCGGAGATAATACAGTCGTTCAGGAACTTGAGAAAGGGTATACCTACCACGACACTGTAGTCCGCTACAGCATGGTCAAGGTAGCTAACTGACAGGAGGATTGCGATTATGGGAAAGATTATCGGTATTGATCTTGGTACGACCAACTCTTGCGTAGCCGTCATGGAAGGCGGCAAGCCGGTCGTTATTACCAATACGGAAGGTGTAAGAACAACACCTTCGATTGTGGCATTCACGAAGACAGGCGAGAGACTTGTCGGTGAGCCGGCAAAGCGTCAGGCTGTGACCAACGCGAAGAGAACCATTTCTTCGATCAAGAGACATATGGGCACGGATTACAAGGTGGAGATCGACGGCAAGTCCTACACGCCGCAGGAGATTTCCGCGATGATCCTTCAGAAACTGAAGGCGGATGCGGAGAACCATCTTGGTGAAAAGGTTACTGAAGCTGTCATCACATGCCCGGCTTACTTCAATGACGCACAGCGTCAGGCAACAAAAGATGCCGGCAAGATCGCCGGTCTTGATGTAAAGCGTATCATCAACGAGCCGACGGCTGCGGCACTTGCATATGGCCTTGACAACGAGAGCGAGCAGAAGATCATGGTATACGACCTCGGCGGCGGTACATTCGATGTATCCATCATCGAAATCGGCGACGGCGTCATCGAAGTTCTCGCAACAGCCGGCAACAACCATCTGGGCGGCGATGACTTCGACCAGAAGATTGTTGACTGGATGCTCTCCGAGTTCAAGAGCAAGGAGGGAATCGATCTCTCCGGCGATCTGATGGCTATGCAGAGACTGAAGGTTGCTGCTGAGCAGGCAAAGAAGGAACTCTCCAGCGCTACGCAGACAGAGATCAACCTTCCGTACATCACAGCGACGGCAGAAGGCCCGAAGCATCTGGATATGACGCTCACAAGAGCAAAGTTTGACGAGCTGACATTTGACCTGGTCAATGCTACGGCTGAGCCGGTAAGAAGAGCACTCAGCGATGCTGGAATCAGCGCTTCTGATCTCGGAAAGGTCCTGCTGGTCGGCGGTTCTTCCAGAATCCCGGCTGTTCAGGCCAAGGTTAAGGAACTTACCGGCAAGGAGCCGAGCAAGAACCTGAACCCGGATGAGTGCGTAGCGATCGGTGCCTGCATCGAAGGCGGCAAGCTCGCCGGTGATGCCGGTGCAGGAGATGTACTTCTGCTTGATGTAACGCCGCTGTCTCTTTCCATCGAGACCGAGGGCGGCATCGCAACGAAGCTGATCCCGAGAAATACGACCATCCCGACCAGAAAGAGTCAGATCTTCTCGACTGCTGCGGATAACCAGACCGCTGTTGACATCAATGTTGTACAGGGCGAGCGTCAGTTCGCAAGAGACAACAAGTCTCTCGGACAGTTCCGTCTGGATGGCATTCCGCCGGCAAGAAGAGGTGTTCCGCAGATCGAGGTTACATTCGATATCGATGCAAACGGCATCGTAAATGTTTCCGCGAAGGATCTTGGCACCGGCAAGGAGCAGCACATCACAATCACCGCAGGCTCCAACATGTCTGAGGATGAGATCAACAAGGCAGTCAAGGAAGCTGCTCAGTACGAGGCTCAGGACAAGAAGCGCAAGGAAGGCATTGATGCCCGCAATGAGGCCGAGGCTATGGTCGGACAGACCCAGAAGGCACTGGATGAAGCTGGTGACAAGCTGGATGCAAACGACAAGTCTGCAGTTGAGGCACAGCTGAAGTCTCTGAAGGAGCTGGTTGACAAGACCGATCCGAACAATGTGACCGAAGAGCAGGCTCAGCAGCTCAAGGACGGCCGTCAGAAGCTTATGGATGCCGCTCAGAAGCTGTTCGAGAAGATGTATCAGCAGTCGGCTGCTCAGCAGCAGGCCGGTCCGCAGGGGCAGGCAGGACCGGGACCGCAGGCAGGTCCGCAGGCCGGCCCGGACAATGGCAGCACCGGAAATAACGGCGGCAGCAAGCCGTACGGAGACGATGTTGTCGACGGTGACTACAAGGAAGTATAATTAAGCAACTCTCAAAGTCAGATGAGAGAAGCATGAGTCATACGCCGGGGGAGGGGTTCATGAAGCAGCCTTTCCCCGGGCGTATGTGTGTATAGAAAAAGAAGAAAGATTGAGGTAGGGTACGATGGCAGAAAAAAGAGATTATTATGAGGTTCTCGGTGTCCCGCGGGATGCCGATGCGGCCACAATCAAAAAGGCATACCGTACGCTTGCCAAGAAATACCATCCGGACCTGAATCCGGGCAACAAGGAAGCGGAAGACAAGTTCAAGGAAGCTTCCGAAGCCTATGCGGTGCTCAGCGACCCGGACAAGCGCGCGAAGTATGATCAGTTTGGCTCCGCGGCATTTGACGGCGCTGCCGGCGGCGGTGCGGGCGGTTTTGACTTCAGCCAGATGGGCGATATCTTCGGTGATATTTTCAATGACACCGACATCTTCAGCAATCTGTTCGGCGGCGGCAGCCGGAGAGGTTCTTCCTCCGGAAACACAGCTACCCGCGGACAGGATGTTCGTCTGTCTGTTCATATAACATTCCAGGAGAGCTTCACCGGAACAACCAAGAATGTCGAGGCGATGGTTCGGGAAGAGTGCCCGGACTGCCACGGCACGGGAGCAAAGCCCGGTACACAGCCGGAGACCTGCCCGAGATGCGGCGGCCGCGGCCGGATTGTTTACACGCAGCGCTCCATCATGGGCATGATTCAGAATGTAACTGACTGCCCGGACTGCCACGGCACAGGTAAAATCGTCCGTGACAAATGTCCGAAGTGCTACGGCACCGGCTACATCAGCCGCAAGAAAACGCTTCAGGTTAGAATTCCGGCGGGTATCGACAACGGCCAGTTTGTCCGTTTAAGCGGCGAAGGAGAGCCTGGCAAGAACGGCGGCCCGAGAGGCGACATTCTTGTTCAGGTCATCGTCGATGAGAGCCGTGAATTTACGCGCGACGGATACGATCTGTATACGACCAATCCGATCCCGTATGCGACGGCAGTACTCGGCGGCCCGATCATCGTCAACACGGTTGACGGTCAGGTTGAGTACGAAGTGAAGCCGGGAACAGAACCGGGCACAAGAGTCCGCCTGAGAGGCAAGGGGATGCCGTCCATCCGCAATTCTGCGATGCGCGGTGATCAGTACATGACGCTTACCATCGAAGTGCCGAAGCGCCTCAGTTCAGAGGCAAAGGAGGCGCTGATGGAGTACGACAGACTTCAGTCCGGAAAAGAAAGAACGTTCAAAAAGCGCGGTTTCTTTGGCAACAAGTAATGCCGGGTAATATCCCTGGCACCCTGATATGACGATCAGACTTTCAGCGGCTTTCGTCTTATGAAGCAATTCATGGGATGAAGGCCGCTTTTTTTGCGATCTGCTGGATTTGTCACGTATTTTATAGTATGGTAAGTTATAACTAAGTATTTGCTGAAGAAGAGGCATCATCCGGATGAGAAATGACAGAAAAAAGCCCAGGAAAAGGAAAACAGTGCGGATTTTTTCCGATATTCTTCTTGTCTGCCTGATCGCTGTTTTTATTTTTTCCGGTTATAATTTTCTCAAAGAATACCGCCAGTACCAGTTTGGCGATGAAGTGTACAGCAAAGTAAACGCAGCCATCTCAGTGCCGGACACCAGCAGTGCGCTTGTGGAAGCAGGAGACGAGTTGTCAGGAAGTCCGGAAACGGGAGAAGATGTGACAGACATCGAGTCAATCCCGGTCGACTACCCGGACCTTTCCATTGACTTTGCTGAACTGAAATCGGAAAATCCGGATTTTGTGGGAGTGCTCTATATCCCGGCGCTTGATCTCTGCTATCCGATGACACACAGCCATGACAATGACGAATATCTGAACACGCTGTTCACTGGCGAATCAAGCGTATATGGCTGCATCTTCCTTGAGAAGGACGCAAGAGAAGACTTCCGCAGCCTGAATTCATTTATTTACGGGCATAACATGAAAAATGGCACCATGTTCGGGTCTCTCAAGCGCTTCGAGAGAAACGAGGGGCTATGCGCCACGAATCCGTATATTTATATCTACACCGAGAACAGAGTCTACAAATATCACATTTTTTCGTACTATCAGTGCCCGAAGGATGATCCGCTTTATCAGGGTGTGGCAGATGAAGCCGGGTACGACAGTTATGTGGCGGACTGTCAGAGAAAAAGTGAGTATCATAAAGACGGAGATTCTTATGTTGATGACTTCTCAAAAAGACCGCCTCTGATAACACTGTCGACCTGCGTGAATGTCGGTGAGACGACGCATTTTCTCGTTGTCGCCGCCATGGTCGGATCTTCCGGACTCGGAGACTGAAAAACAAGTAACAGCACTAATGCTTACATCCTATGCAGCTGTAATCTTCTCAATCAGAGGAGAGGCAGCTGCTTTTTTTGAGCGCATAAGCCAGTGCCGAAGCCAGGGCGGATGGACTGCTTGCAGTCCGATCCGGAATGGCTTCAGGCACGGCAACGGAAATGAGCATGAAGCGACGCGTAAGCGGCGCGAGAATGCGAATTTCCGTTAGCAGCGCGGGAGCCGTCGTCAGACGGCGGAGCGGTGCGTGGCTTATGCGCGAACGGTGCCAGTTTCAGCTGCGGCAACGGAAATACGATTTTATTTCGTACTTCCGGATAGTAAAAGGGAGGCTTCTGGCTGACAATAATTACTGAGAATGAACTGTAAATCGAAAATCTGAAAAGGGAGGAAGCGTTATTGCAAAACTTTACCGTTATGATAGGGAGGCAAGGAACAGAATTGATTGAGTCTGAACGGAGGAATCATGACAAGATGACTATCTGATGAAAGAGGTGAGATATGTGGAATCTTACGGTTATATTCGCGTAAGTACGCGGGATCAGAATGAAGACCGGCAGAGAATTGCGATGGATGAGGCCGGAGTGGAAGCTGACCATATATTCTTAGATAAATTGTCCGGCAAAAATTTCGACCGCCCGCAATATAAATCGATGATTAAGACATTGAAAAAGGACGACATGCTGTACATCAAAAGCATTGATCGACTCGGCAGAAACTACGATGAGATTCTGGAACAATGGAGAATTCTGACAAAAGAAAAAGGCGTCGATATCGTTGTGCTGGATATGCCGCTTCTGGATACCCGACGAGGAAAAGATCTGATGGGAACATTCTTAAGTGACATTGTACTGCAGGTGTTATCCTTCGTAGCCGAGAATGAGCGCGTCAATATCCGTCAGAGACAGGCAGAAGGAATCGCGGCGGCCAAAGCGCGCGGCATGAAATTCGGACGTCCCAGACTTCCGGTTCCTGATGAGTTCTGCAAAATTATCACAGCCTGGGAAAGAAAAGACATAACGATACATCAGGCCGCAATGAGATGCGGAATGAGTGAAGCCACATTTTACCGAAGACTGCGGGAATATCGCCTGAAGAAAAAAGCATAAAAATAAACAGTCATAAGGTACACCTAATGACAGCTATCCTTTTCCCTATAATATTGCAAGAAAAATCAATCTCTGTCAAGAGCAAATGAAGAAATATTCCTTTGAATTCTCAATTTCACCCTTCCAGACCAGAATAATTGAGTCTGTCCGGAAATTTATAACAACATTACAGATTTCTTTATCAGTATATCCCGAATGTCAAAAGGTGTACCTTTTGGCAATATCTTAACGTTTGATGGGAAGGGATATTTCATGAGACAGTATGAAAAGCCTGAATTTCACTACGTACCAAACACGGGAGGATTAAGCGGCAAGGAAATCGCGGAACTTTCGGATGAGGAATTGGCTGAATATCTCAAGAAATGCAATTTTCAAGAAGAAAAAAAATGCTACAGGGTGAAACCTGACTTCGTTATGAGAGAAATTGCTGGAGAGTATGCAATAGTTCCTGTTGGCGAGGAAAGTTTGATTTCAAATGCTGTGATGACCCCTAATGATACTGCAGTTTTCTTTTGGAAAGCATTTCAGAAACCAAGTACCATTGAGGATGTTGTGAAAAAAGGCATTAATGAATACGAAATATCAGAGGATAAGATCCGCAGCGCAGCACACAGATTCATAACGGAAACTCTGCGGTATCAGGTTTGTGAGGAGGTTAAGTAAGATGAAAAAGAAATGGGTGGAACCGAGAATTCTGGTGTAGCAGTTTGTGGCAAATGAGTATGTAGCAGCATCGTGCTATAAGATTCATTGTGAAACACCAAATAATAATGATTCATACGACTATATCATTACGGATTCTAATGGTAACGGTCATTACGATAGTTCAGATAAGATCATATATCGCGAAAGATTTACAGGCTGTAATCAATGGCATTCAGGAGTAATTCAGGATAATCCACCTAAAGCGAATGGGTTTGTAGCTAAAGCAGCTTGGTCTTGGTGGGGTGATAGTGTTGATACTTCATCGGTTTCTCCTGTGTTCTATTGGTATGAAAATCTCGGAAGCCAATATGGAGATATTCATGTTATGACACCAGGTGAAGAGTCATATGAAACGAATCCTAATGCTTCATAATTATATTTTATGATGAGTATTTGAAGACGGATGACCATGTTGGTCATCCGTCTTTGTCTTGCAGGGAGAAAATATGGAACAAATAAATTATCAGGAGACTGTAGAACAAAGACTGATCGAGAAAGCAACTTTGCTTCACAGCCCTATTAACGGAATACTTGAGTTAACGCCTTTATGCAATATGAATTGCAATATGTGCTTCGTTCGCCTCAATTCGAGAGAACTTGCCAATAAAGGAAGTACGTTAGATGGAGAAGAATGGATTTCAATTGCAGAGGAGATCAGAAAAGCCGGTACATTGTTTGTTCTGTTGACCGGTGGGGAGCCACTGCTTCACCCGGATTTTCGTTCTATTTACACAGCTCTAAAGAAAATGGGGATGATTCTTACTGTCAATACAAATGGAACTCTGATAGATGAAGAATGGGCAGACTTCTTTGCACAATATTTGCCACGAAGAATCAATATTACTCTCTATGGGGCAAATGAATCTACCTATCAAAGACTTTGCCATTATCCGGATGGTTATCAGAAAGCAAGAAAAGCAATAAAACTACTTTTGGAACGTCATATAGATGTGAAAATAAATGGAACGATCACACCAAAAAATATAGAAGATCTGGATGGTATGTTCTCAATTGCGGGAAAATATGATACAGCCTGGAAATTCGATACCTACTTGTTTCCTGCATGCAGAGAAAGATCAGCGGGTTTTAATAATAGATCCCGGTTATCACCACAGGAGGCAGCAAAGGCTAGAGTGAAAATCATGCAGGAGAAAGAACAGGAGAGATTTGCGCAGACCGCTTCAGATTTTGTAAAAATGGGAAATGCCCCTGCTGGAAATGAAATTCCTCTTCCAATGCAGTGCCATGCAGGAAAAAGCTCATTTTTCATTAACTGGCAGGGAATGATAAGACCATGTGTGTTCATGTCCTATCCTGAATTTGATGTAAAAGAAATGGGATTTCAGGAAGGCTGGAATAACATTGTAGAGGCTGTTTCTGCTATCCGGCTAAACGCAAAATGCAGTACATGTACTATGCGAAATGTCTGCCAAACCTGTGCGGCATGCGCTGTATCTGAAACAGATAGTTTTGGCGAAATTCCAGAATATATGTGCAGATATACAAAAGAGACTATACGATTATTGAAAGAAAAGGCAAATCAAAAAGAAAATAATTAGAGATAGTTTGATATATTAGGCTTCCTGCATTCTTATATGCCGGTATATATTGAAAGCTACGCGCATAACGGTGAAGCCCCGCGTTGACAAATAGCGTGTAAAGGGATATCTTACAACATAGAAACTGTAAATTTCCGTCTGTCTCAGGCGGATGATTGAATCAGGACGAAACTATGCAGATATCTACAAAATTTACCATCGCGATTCACATTCTGACGGCTGTTCAGTATTTCGAGAAGACGAACAAGGTTACCAGTGATTTTCTGGCATCGAGTGTCGGCAGCAATCCGGTTATTATCCGCAACATCATGTCGCAGCTGCGCAAAGTCGGGATCATCGAAATCCGGCGCGGGACGGGCGGCATCACCCTGACGAGGCCGCTTTCTGAGATTACATTCCTTGATGTGTACAAGGCGGTCGAGACGGGAAGCGGAGAGGATCTGTTCCGTTTTCACGAGAACACAAATCCTGCCTGCCCCGTCGGCCGCAATATTCACAAAGGTCTGACCAGTTCTCTTAAGGAAATACAGAGCGGATTTGAAGAGCAGCTTGCAAAACACAACGTCGAAGAAGTGTACGATAACGTTGCGGAGGAAGTGAAAAAGCAGGAAGCATAGTCACTCACGTATTTCCGCCGAAGATCCGGCTGTTGACCAGATCGTTGATCAGCATGCGGGCATCGGCCTTATCTTTTTCTGTGACCGGGCCCGGATGACTGTGAAGAAATCCCCAGAGGCCGAAGGCAATGAAGGAATTCAGCTGCTGTACCGGGTAGCGGGACTGCATTTGTTCCGGGTACCGGATTTCAAACCGCCGGATGCAGTCGAGCAGGAAATCGTGGTAGATCGGTATGAAGTCATGCTCCAGAGCCAGGCGGGCTGCGCTGAAAACAGAATTATCTTCAAATGACAGAATCGTATCCAGAAGATTCTGAATGCTTTTATCAAAGGATTCCTGCGGATTATTGCTTTTCTGGCGCCTTCTGAAGCTTTCCTGTGCCTCGTCAGCCAGGGAATGGTAAAGATCTGTGAGAAGATCATATTTGTCATTGTAGTAGGTATAGAATGTCACGCGGCTGGTCTGAGAGCGGGCACAGATTTCTGTCACATTGATTTTATCGAAAGGCTTTTCGTCGAGCAGGCTTTTTAAAGCCTCGCGAAGGCCTTTTTTTGTTTTGATTATCCGTTTGTCCATTTTTCTTACGTATCCTTTTGTCTGTACAAATACATAAACAGCTCCCGGCAACTGTCATTGCAATGCCTGTTTTTCTTCATGTAAATATTATAACAGATGTACAGAAAACAGATAAAGCAGACAAATAAAGGTATATGTCATGAAAGTTGTATTCATTGTGCCGACGACGACACTCCGGCGGATTCCGATGTACCGGTGGGGCGGCAAAATCTATGGACAGAACAATTCGATTACAGGCCCGTTAATCTTAGGCGGGATTTTGAAGAAGGCCGGCCATCATGTAGAAGCGTATGAGGAACTGAACGCGAACATTCACTTCAACAGGCTGCTCAAAGATACCGATGTGTTCTGCATTTCCATCATGACATCCAACTCCGTCCGCGGATATGAGCTGGCGGATATTATTCACGAGAAGACGCATGCGCGCGTTATCATGGGCGGAATGCACGCTACCTGGGAGCCGGAGGAAGCGCTGAAGCACGCCGATCAGGTCATCACAGGCGAAGGCGAAAAGGTGATCCTGGACGTTGTCGAAGGAAGGATCAAGGACCGCCTGGTACATGGCATTCCGATTGAGAATCTCGACGAGGTTCCGTTCCCGGACTACTCGATTTTAAAGACGCCCTGCGAGGCGGCCAATGTCATCTCGACGCGCGGCTGCCCGTATCGCTGCACGTTCTGTACGACGTCGCGCATGTTTGCGCCGTACCGGCAGCGCAGCATCGACAATGTCATCCGGGAGATCCGGATGTACAAGAATATGGGGTTCAAGTACCTGAATTTCGAGGATGACAACTTCACGGCGGACAAGGAGAGGGCGAAGGAAATCTGCCGCCGGATGATCCGGGAAAATCTGACGTTCAAGGAGACGCTCTTCTTCGGACGGACGGATCTGGCGGACGATGAGGAGCTTCTTCAGCTCCTGCATGACGCGCACTTGACGCGCGTGCTGATCGGCATCGAATCGCTGAACCAGGCGGCTCTCAACAGCATTCACAAGGGCCAGAACATCGAAAATATCCGCCGTGCCGGCGCGGCATGCCAGAAGTACGGCATCCGCATGATCGCAAGCATCGTGCTCGGACTTGACGAGGATACGATCGAAGATATGAACCGGAGCGTGGAATTTGCCAAGAGTATTCACGCTTACCAGCTGCAGCCTGCTGTGCTGACGCCGTTTCCGGGGACGCCTGTGTATGAGAAGTTCAAGAAGGAAGGCCGCATGATCACAGACGACTGGAGCCGGTTTGACATGATGAATGTTACGTTCCGTCCGGCCCATGAGACGCCCTGGGAGCTGCAGGAGGAGTTCTATAAAGCTTCAAAATACTTCTATGACTTCAAGTCGGCAAAGGAGATCGGCGAGATCTTTGGGAAAGAGTACGGCCGGCGCCGCTGGGGGCTTGCACTGATGGCGCGCCTTGGCGTCTGGGGCGCACACGTGGCTTCCAGGGTGGCACCGGGGTCTGTATACTATGACCTGCGCCATTGGACAGATCCGAAAGAAAATTCAGTCAAAATCGAAAATAAAA
>OMUP01000194.1 GCA_900314255.1 uncultured Lachnospiraceae bacterium
TCGTTCTTTACGATCATGTCCGGAGCCTTCAGCTCAAGAAGCTTCTTGAGACGGTTGTTCCGGTTGATGATCCGGCGGTACAGCTCGTTCAGGTCGGAAGCCGCGAAACGGCCGCCGTCCAGCAGTACCATCGGGCGCAGATCCGGCGGCATAACCGGGATCTCGGTGAGGATCATCCACTCCGGCTTTGTGTCGGACTTGATAAATGCCTCAACCGTCTCCAGCTTGCGCAGAACCTTTGTGGATCTCTGTGCTGTGATCTTCGGATCGTCCAGCTCTTCTCTCAGGCTCTGGGCTTCCTTCTGCAGATCGATCTCCTGCAGGAGCTTCTGGATCGCGCCGGCGCCCATCTCTGCAACGAAAGAACCGCGGCCGTACTTCTCGATGGCTGCGTCATACTCGGCCTGGGTGATAACCTGCTTCTTCTTCAGATCTGTGTCGCCCGGATCCAGAACAACATAGCACGCGAAGTACAGAACCTTCTCGAGGTTCTTCGGGCCCAGTCCCAGCAGCAGATCCATGCGGCTCGGGATTCCCTTGAAGTACCAGATGTGCGATACCGGAGCTGCCAGATGAATGTGGCCCATGCGGTCTCTGCGGACGCTGCTCTTGGTTACTTCGACGCCGCATTTGTCACAGATGATACCCTTGTCCTTGATTTTCTTGTATTTTCCGCAGTGGCACTCCCAGTCCTTTGACGGTCCGAAGATTTCCTCCGCGAAAAGTCCTCCGCGCTCCGGCTTCTGGGTACGATAGTTGATGGTCTCCGGCTTTGTTACTTCGCCGTAGCTCCAGCCCTCGCCCTTGCGCGCACTTCCGGAAATAAGTGCCGGAGATGCAAGCTTGATCTGAATCTTGTCAAACTCCAGTGAATTCTGTTTCGGCTTTCTGATTTCCGTTCTTACATCCATTTATTTTTCTCCGTTCCTGCAGGCTAGACATACACTTGTTACTGTTTCAGGAAACCTCCCGCCCCGCTTTTGGCGGGGCTTAAAGGAGGCCATATTCCGGACTCATCGTACGTTCCGGAACGGATTATTTATTCGTCGCCTTCCGGCGTGTCTTCCACAGAACCGCCCACGAAATCATCGTCATCGTCGTCGTACAGGTCAGCTGAACCATTTTCCGGCTCTGCATCCGGGGTCTCGTCGATTCCGCCCTCGGCATTGAGCTCGCCGACCGAAACGCCGTCCTTGAGGTCGCTCGCGTCGATGCGGTTTTCGCCCGAACGTCTGTCGTCCGAGAAGATCTTGTTGTACGAAGTGTTCTCGTACTGATCGCTCTCGAGCATCTTGACTTCGTTGTTGTTCTTGTCGAGGATGCGCACATCCAGTGCCAGTGCCTGGAGTTCCTTGATCAGTACCTTGAAGGACTCCGGAATACCCGGCTCCGGAATGTTCTCGCCTTTGACGATTGCCTCGTAGGTCTTTACACGGCCGACGATATCGTCGGACTTCACCGTCATGATCTCTTCCAGCGTGTATGCGGCGCCGTAGGCTTCCAGCGCCCATACTTCCATTTCTCCGAAGCGCTGGCCGCCGAACTGCGCCTTGCCGCCCAGCGGCTGCTGGGTAACGAGGGAGTACGGGCCGGTGGAACGGGCATGGATCTTATCGTCAACCAGGTGGTGCAGCTTCAGATAGTGCATGAAGCCGATGGTCGTGCGTCCGTCGAAGTACTCGCCGGAACGGCCGTCGCGCAGCTGCACGGTGCCGTCCTCATTGATCGGAACGCCCTTCCACGCCTCACGGTGTGCCTTGTGCGTCTCCAGATATTCAAATACGACGTCGGAAAGCTTGTCCTTGTACTTCGCCGTGAAGTCTTCCCATGTGTCGTTGGCATAGCTGTTGGCCATCTTCAGCAGGTCGCGGATATCGCGCTCGCTCGCGCCGTCGAAGATCGGGGACGATACGTTGAAGCCCAGGACCTTTGCGGCCAGGGAGAGGTGAATCTCCAGGACCTGTCCGATATTCATACGGGACGGCACGCCCAGCGGGTTCAGCACAATGTCAAGCGGACGGCCGTTCGGCAGGAACGGCATATCCTCAACCGGCAGGATGCGGGAAACAACACCCTTGTTGCCGTGACGTCCGGCCATCTTGTCGCCGACGGAGATCTTTCTCTTCTGCGCGACAAATACGGTTACCGACTGATTTACGCCGGCCGGCAGCGGAGAGTTCTTCTCGGATCTGGAATACTGCTTCACATCCACGACAATGCCGTATGCACCGTGCGGCAGACGAAGAGATGTATCTCTCACGTCCTTTGCCTTGTCGGAGAACACGGCCTGCAGGAGCTTCTGCTCCGGCGTCAGCTCGGTCTCGCCCTTCGGGGTAACCTTGCCGACCAGGATATCTCCCGCGCGCACCTCGGCGCCTATGCGGACGATACCGTTTTCATCGAGGTTGCGCAGTTCGGATTCGGAAACATCGATATCATTGGTGATCTCATCCGGACCGAGCTTTGTCTCTCTCGCGTCGCAGGTGTACTCCTCGATGTGGATGGAAGTGTACACATCGTCGCGCACCAGTCTCTCGGAAAGAAGAACGGCGTCCTCGTAGTTGTAGCCTTCCCAGGTCATGAAGCCGATCAGCGGGTTCTTGCCCAGCGCGATCTCGCCGTTGCTGGTGGACGGGCCGTCTGCGATCACATCGCCCTTCTTCACATCATCGCCCTTGAATACGATCGGGCGCTGATTGTAGCAGTTGCTGGCGTTGGTCCGCATGAACTTGTACAGCTTGTACTCGTGCTCATTGCCGTCGTTGTCCACGATGACGATGCGGTTGCTCTCGGACGACTTGACAACGCCGTCTTCCTTTGCGACAACGCACACGCCCGAGTCAACGGCCGCCTTGTGCTCGATGCCTGTCGCGATGACCGGCGCCTCGGTTGTCAGAAGCGGTACGGCCTGACGCTGCATGTTGGAGCCCATCAGGGCACGGTTCGCATCATCGTTCTGCAGGAACGGAACCATGGATGTCGCCACGGAGAATACCATCCGCGGGGAAACGTCCATCAGGTCGATCATGCGCTTGTCGTATGCGGCTGTCTCTTCTCTGTAACGGCCGGATACGGTATTGGTCATGAAGTGGCCTTCGTCGTCGATCTTGGCGTTAGCCTGTGCAACGTGATAATCATCTTCCTCATCTGCCGAGAAATAACGGACATTGTCGGTAACTCTCGGGTTGTCCGGATCAGACTTGTCAACAATGCGGTACGGAGCCTCGATGAAGCCGTAGCGGTTGATCTTGGCGTAGCAGGCCAGCGAGTTGATCAGACCGATGTTCGGGCCTTCAGGCGTCTCGACCGGGCACATTCTTCCGTAATGGGTATAATGTACGTCGCGGACTTCGAATCCGGCACGGTCTCTGGAAAGACCGCCCGGGCCCAGAGCGGACAGACGTCTCTTGTGTGTCAGCTCGGAGAGCGGGTTGTTCTGGTCCATGAACTGCGACAGCTGGGAGCCGCCGAAGAACTCACGGAACACACCGGTAACCGGCTTCGGGTTGATCAGCGATCTCGGCGTCATGGAAGAGGTGTCCGCCGTGGACATTCTCTCCTTTACAACACGCTCCATACGGGTCATGCCGACGCGGAACTGGTTCTCCAGAAGTTCGCCCACGCAGCGGATCCGGCGGTTGCCCAGATGATCGATGTCATCCTTGTAGCCGACGCCGTACTCCAGATGCATGTTGTAGTTGACAGACGCCAGAATATCCTCCGGCGTGATGTGCTTCGGGATCAGCTCATTGATATCCTTGTGAATGGCCTTCAGCAGATCCTCGCGGGTCTCGAACTCGCCGTCGTTGTTTCTCTGGATGAATTCCATGAGCTTCGGATAGTAAACGCGCGGCTCGTCGACGCCGACCAGATTCTTCTCGTCATCGGTGAGCGGAAGGTACTGGTCAATCGCAACCATCATGTTGGAAAGAACCTTCACATGGCGCTTCTCGACCGTGCCGCCGTTGTGCCACTCCACATCAAGCATTACGCTCGGGATTGCGGCATCCTGGATCTCATCCGCCTTCTCGCGCGTCAGCGTCTCGCCGGCTCTGGCGATCACAACGCCGTCGCCGTCCACCACATCCTCTGCCAGAATCTGGCCCGCGATGCGGCGGCGGAAGCTGAGCTTCTTATTGTACTGGAACCGGCCGACATGAGCCAGATCGTACCGTCTCTGGTCAAAGAGCATGCCGTCGATCAGACGCTTCGCCTGATCATAGTCAAGCGGCTCGCCCGGACGCAGCTTCTTGTACAGCTCGAGAACGGCGGTCTTCTCGGAGTTGGACGGATCCTTCTCCATCGTCGCCTTCAGCTTCGGCTCGTCGCCGAATGTCTCAAGAATCTCCTGGTTGGTCTCAAGGCCCAGAATACGCAGCAGAACCGTCACCGGAACTTTCTTGTTCCGGTCAACCTTTGCGTAGAAGCAGTTGTTGCTGTCGGTCTCGTACTCAATCCACGCGCCGCGGTTCGGGATAACCGTGCAGCTGTACAGATTGACCTTGCCGTACTTGTCCTTCTGGATATCATAATAGATGCCCGGAGAACGAACCAGCTGGCTGACGATGACACGCTCTGCGCCATTGATGACAAATGTACCTGTCTCCGTCATCATCGGCATATCGCAGAGGTATACGTCCTCGTCCACGATTTCTCCGGTATCCTTCTTCTCCAGTCTTGCCTTGATGTACAGAGGAATGGAATACGTCAGATCCCGGTCTCTGCACTCATCGATGTCATATGCTTTTTTGTCGTCTCTGAGCTTGAACTCGTCAAACCACAGCTCCAGGTTGCCATTATAGTCCTGGATGGGAGACATATCGTGGAGTACTTCCTGAATGCCTTCGGTAATAAAGGAATCGAACGACTGTTTCTGGACCTCAATCAGGTTCGGCATATCCAGAATGTTCTTCTGATGCTGGAAGCTCATACGGACCGTCTTGCCGAACTTTTGAGGATGCATCGTGCTTTTATCCATGGACGTTTTCCACCTCTCACTATATTCTTATGAAACAACAGACAGGTCCGCAATATAAAAAAGGCCTGCCATACCACAGTGACGCATTGTCCATAATATCACCCGGTCAGAAAGCTGTCAATAAACATTTGAAAAATATTTGAAAG